>JBGUIU010000366.1:0-5396 GCA_045113275.1 Paludibacteraceae bacterium | reverse complement strand
ATCGAGAAATAGAAAGACCGAACCTCACGTTATTTGAAATTCGGTCTTATGTGTCCTAAACATATGAATTACAACAAAGTTTAGGATGTATTATACTTAGGTGTAATTGCGTATTAATTCTGCCTACGTTTTATAATAGATTACAATGAACAATAATATCTCTATTTATTATGTGCCTCAGAGATTTTTTGCATACTCATAAATTCTCTTCAAAACATTTTCATCAACATCAACAACTACATTGCCTGCGACTTTCGAGAATCCATTATATGTGCTAAATCCAAGCAAATACACAGCTAGTGCCATTGCCAAGTTTTCATCATCTGTGTCCATCTCCTGAGCAATTCTACAAAGTTCGCTCATTACAGAATCATGTGGTACTTTGACATCTTCTCCGCCCTCATTGACAATTTTCAAAAATAAGTTTAAAAAAATGTGTTTTCCCATGCAAGCATAGAAATAATGCAGTTTTCCATGGATTCTAAATCACTAATTTCATTTTCCACTTCTATATCTATAGTTTTACCCAAATGTTATTTCTAGCAATTCTTGCGCAGCATCCTTGCTTTCTACCCGCATCAAATTATCATCAGCTTTGGCTCTCGAAAGCAAATTCATGCTTCCATACCATACTATTTGACCGTCTATGATTGCAAAATGTTCATGCATATAGTCTTGAAGCCTCACTTTTACAGCACACTTTTCTAATATCTGCACAAGATTCTTTGTATCTTCTATTTTCTCTTCCGGGTATCCTTCTGGATTCAGTGTTACGACGGTAATCTTTACTCCATCTTCCTGCTTTTGCTTAATGAGCCTTACAAACGCGTTCACCTTGATCTGATTCAATCCGGGGCTGGAAATAATAATCTCCTTATTTGCTTCTAACAAATCTCTTTCAAATACCTTTTCGTAAGTATCAATATCGAAAATAGCATTAGCATGCTGTTTCTGGGCTAAGATGTTGTTACAAATCTCATATCCAATCTTCTTATATGTTCTAAGGCGTTTATGATACATTTTTTCCAGGACACGAATATGAGAATCTACATAATCATAAATGATTACTTCCGTCTTAGACTCATAGTCTCTATGAAGACGTCCGGCAAACTGCTCAATATTACCTTCTGCAGCTGCGGGCATTGTAAGCATCATCGTATCAAGCCGAGGGAAATTAAAGCCTTCGCCAATATACTTATCAATTGCGACAAGCACAACGGACTCCTCCACAGGAACAGATCGCATTTGCATTCTCATCTCATCCTTTGCTTTTCGACTGCCTCCTCCCTGGAGAAGATAAACATGGTCTGCCTTGCCTTGCAACCGCTGATACAGAAGTTGTGCATGTTCTTTATATTTCGTTAATACGAGCGGGGTTCTTCCATTTTGTATGCAATTCTCAACATCAGCAATAATCTGCTCATTTCTGGAATCACATTCAATAACCGCCCTGTTTGCTTCGGTAACCTTAAGGTCAGATGCACTAACTAATCTTGTAAATCTTGGATAAACAAAATGGTAAATGCCCTGTTTCTCAGCTCTTTCCTTAGCAGTATAGCGAAATCTGATAGGCCCAAACTGCATAAACACTTTCTTTTCAAGCCCATCCTCACGTTTAGGAGTAGCTGTTAACCCATATACATATTTTGCTTTTGCAGCACCAACAACATCTTCAACAGTCTGTGCAGCCCCGTGATGGCATTCATCCATGATCACCATTCCATACTTTTCAATAATAGGATTGATTTCATCTCCCTTGCCCAATGACGAGAATATGGCAACATCTATAATCCCGGTCATGGAATTATGCCCGGCATATAGTTTCCCGATCACGCTCTTTCTCTTTTTAACTCTACCTGTTTTTGTCTGATACTCGGGGAGCTCAGCTCTTATGTCCAGAAACTTTTCTAAATCCTCTATCCAGTTCTTCTGTATTTCCGTATTATGTACCAGTATAAGTGTATTGGTTTTCCTTTGAGCGATCATATACGCGCCAACAACTGTTTTCCCAAAGGATGTAGTCGCTGCAAGAATACCATTATCATGTTCCAGAATGGCTTTTGCACCTCTCATCTGCTCCTCATATAAGGTACCATTGAACGATACATTAAGCGGTGTACCGGCACATCTATTATCTGTATAAGAAAAGGGGATGTCCGCCTCTTTGAATCTATCAATCACAGGATCAAGTAACGCTCTCGGAACACACATATATCCCGAATCATCATAACCGCAAAAGACTATCCTCGGAATACCTTTCGTAGATAATCCCATAGCAGCTTTTTTATAAAAATCAGGATTACTGAATGCAGCCATACGTCTCAATGCATTTTGCATTCGTGGCCTCATGCCTTTAGTGCATATGTAAACCTTGTCAGCTACAACAATCTCAACAGCCGAAGAAACATCTTCTTTATTCAAATGATGCCTTGCTTTATCCCAAGGCTTTATATCATTATTGGCATCAGGCTCTGGATTGAACTCACTACTGAGAACGCCAAGAATTCCCTCTGCTGACCATTCTTTTATTCTTTCTTCTATGGTTTCGATAGAAAGCTTTTTTACAGTTTTTAAGCAATCCCATTGATTTGGATAAGCATTCCAGTTTTCATCTATAAAAGCACTGTTTCCATTTTTCAATGCCTGGCCCTGCAATGGTAGCGCAACAAGATTTCCAAGTCCCGGCTTACCGCTTTTTGCGTTGACCGGAATGTGATCCTGCGCAGGAAGCATCCTATCGTAATACTTGAAGCTCCGCATATTTACACTTTCAGCGCCTTTTGTTAATAGAGCAGTCCCGAATTTCCTTGCTGTAATGGCGAGGATTGGCTTTGCGAAAAACATCCATATATGAGCTCCTTTTCCGGATCGTGAACGCTCCACCAGAACCGGGACCTCATTTATGTCACAGATTTTCCTAAAGGCATTAACCTCTGTCATCCACTCCAGATCGAGGTTTGCTCCGTCATCTCCAGCGATTTTGTCATCATGGCAGTCAAAATCGAATACCAAGAAATTGATCGTTTCGTCTGGAAACATAGGGTATAATCCGATTACATCTGAAGCATCTTCTTTTGCGCCAATCAAATGCTCGTACAGCACTTGTCCGGTTAATTCCTTATATCTCTGATTTTGACATTCACTGCAGCTGAATTGCGGATTATTCTTCTTAGAGCAGATACCATCCTTCCAAAAATTCCAACACTGAGTATAATAACCGTGTTTTCCGGTTTTCTTGTTAGCCTTTCCGGAGCGTTTGCTATATACATC
Source organism: Paludibacteraceae bacterium (assembly GCA_045113275.1). Lineage (GTDB taxonomy): Bacteria > Bacteroidota > Bacteroidia > Bacteroidales > Paludibacteraceae > UBA1181. Next base: position 2,126 of record JBGUIU010000366.1, on the reverse strand, counting down.
ATTTCTGCCCTTGAACAAATGATAGAAATACTGGATATGCTGCTTCGTTATCGTAACCGGAAGGATACGGGCACCTTGATTCTCTTCATATGCTAGATTTTTGTCTGGAGATAAATCCTCTATTTCCTTTGCTTCCCTTTTATATGAGATCCCAGCATTATCGAGAAGCCCGTGCAAATATTCAATTTCACTTTCTAAGTGTCTTATTCTCGACAAATACTGTTCTTCATCCATATGGCCACTTCTCTATTTGATTTTCATTTTATTCCTTGCTACTAAGGATGCCTATATCCCCAATACCTTCAACTCCCTAATTAGGAACTGTTCTAGCTGTGATTTGTTAGGCAGTTGTAGCATATATGTTGATACAAAAAGGTGGTTATCTATACCTGAAAGCGCATATTCAACCATCTTCTTTCCCTTTTTTGTGCACAAAAGGATGCCAACCGGTGGGTTGTCTCCAGGATGCATTTCATTTTCCTTATAGTATCCTACATAAGCGTTGAGTTGACCGAAATTCTCATGGCTGAATTCTTCGTTTTTAAGTTCAACGATCACACTGCAATGCAGTATGCGATTATAGAACACAAGATCCGGGAAATAGTATTCATCGTCAATAAGTATGCGCTTTTGACGCGCTTCAAAACAAAAACCTCTCCCCAGTTCCAACATAAACTCTTCCAGATGATCAATCAGAGCCTGTTCCAAATCTGACTCTGAAACAGATTCTTTCGCATCGAGCCCTAGGAATTCCAATGTGATAGGATCCTTCACTGTCATAGACACGCTATAATCTTCATTTACAAGTTTCTCCAGAAGTTGCTCTGGCTTCTTGCTGATTCCTGCACGAAAGTATAAATTTGTTGTAATCTGCCTTCTTAATTCACGAACACTCCATGTTCCTTTTATGCACTCCAATTCATAAAAGAACCGTTCAAATGGGTCATCGATTGGTAACAATTGTCTTATATGCGTAAAAGACAGCCTCGTTATAAGCATCTCCGGATCCATTTTGAATTTGTGATTCACTGAATCACAAATTGCCCCCTCAACTTCTGTTTCTTTATCTTCCAACAGTTGTAGGGATGTCCCTATTGCTCCGATATTCTTCAATCTGTGATTCGCTGAATCACAAATCTGTGGATACTTCAGATAAAAAGTCCGACAGAGATTAAGCATTGATCTGTCTAACCCCTTGCAATCAATTCTTTTTGCAAGTTTTTCTAACAGATTATCGCCATATTCAGCACGCTCTTTTCCCCGCTGTTCATATTCGACGATATAGTATCCTATTGCCCAGTTACGTGCCGTTAGTAACTGATTGACTACCCCTTTTGCATATGAACTTGTCACATCATGCACATGTTGAACCTGATCTACAAGCGCATTAAAATCTGTTTTATCACCCATGGCTCTTCGCCTTTCATATCTTTTGTATGATGTTGGCATTTTTGTATAAATCACCAAAATATATCCTACCATAAATAGCACTTGTTTCCAATGAAAATCCGCTTATCATGCGGGCTTTTGGGCGGGTGAACCCGCCCATCAATCCTATCGTTCCGTCTCTTTTTTCTTTTGCTTTTCCGGATTTTTTCGAGCCGTAGTCTTTGCCTCTGCCTGGTAAGATTTCAGCTTTGAGAGAACGCTTTCTTTCTCTGTCGGCATTTTCTCGCCCGGATGCTGTGCCTTGTATTCCTCAAGAAGCCTGCAGGACTTTTCAAAGGCTGTCATAAACTTACTCACGTTCTTATATCCGGCCTTCTTAACGATACGATCAAGTTCCTTCTGCTTTCCTTCCCTTAATAGTTGCAAATCCGCTATCTCTTTAATCAGCGTAACCTTAAACTTCTGATATCTGGGTCCCTGGCATTCGTTGATCTTATTATGCTTATGAGCGGTCTTTTTATCTATAGTCTCAATCTCCGCCGTGATCTTTCGAAGCGCATTATTTGTCTTCACCATCTCGTTATAGGCAGCAAAGTCAAAACCGGAACAGGCTTCTCCGGAAGTTTGAATTTCCTTATCTTTTCAATAAGTGAACTTGTAACTGAAAGAGAAAAAACACAACCCGGTAGAATAAACACCTATTACGCACTGGATTCAACCTCCATATCTACCTACAG
>JBGUIU010000365.1:0-1924 GCA_045113275.1 Paludibacteraceae bacterium | reverse complement strand
TGAGTTGACCAAAGAAGAGAAACCATTGGTGAAGGATCTGTTCTTGTTGACAACAAAACCTGTATTGTATGTATGTAATGTGGATGAGGGAAGTGCTGTTACAGGTAATCAATATACGCAGGCTGTGGCAGAGGCAATCAAAGAAGAAAATGCAGATATGCTGATAGTAGCAGCAGCCACAGAGGCGGATATCGCTGAATTAGAGACATACGAGGAACGTCAGGAATTTCTTGAGGCTGTCGGTTTGAAAGAATCTGGTGTCGCAAGATTGATCAAATCAGCTTATAAATTATTGGATCTTCAAACCTTCTTTACATCAGGTTCTGATGAGACACGTGCATGGACTTTCCGTCGTGGAATGAAAGCACCACAATGCGCGGGAATCATTCACACGGATTTTGAGAAGGGATTTATCCGTGCAGAGGTAATCAAATACGATGATTATGTAAACTTAGGCTCTGAGGCAGCATGTCGTGAGGCAGGTAAGATCTCGATAGAGGGTAAGGATTACATAGGACAGGATGGTGATATCATGCATTTCCGATTTAACGTATAATCATACGTTAAATCACGAATGTGTAGAGTTACAGTCGTTGATCTAAATAGATTTCAGTTAGTCGGGATACGGCATAGTTGTCAAGATCCTGCTCATCAACCATATTATATTGAACGAGGGAGGTGTTCGTATGAACATCTGCCTTAGCTTCAATGAACCAAGCATAGATGCACTGATGACTCAGTATATGTTTAATAGGTGTATTTATTTTCTGAATGGTGAGTTGAGGGAAAGACGGAAGCAGAGCATCTACAATTTCCGTGTAGTCCGTATATTCATCCAAAGGGCGAGACAATTCAACAAGAGGGAACTCATAAAGACCTTGCCAGATATCCTTATCTGTTCGTTTGTGCAGGAAATAATGCTTATCCGAATCTTTTACAACGAAATAGGCAAAATATCGATCTCGAAGATGAATCTTTTTTCCTTTTACCGGGTATGTTTTTTGTGTGTTATGTGCCAATGCAAGGCAAGCATCTTGAAGAGGACAATCCATACATTTAGGGGAGGATGGGAGACAGATCACAGCGCCAAGATCCATTATACCTTGATTATATAAAGCAGGATTGTTGAGGTCGAGTAGGCTTTGAGCCAATTCGGCAAACTCTTTTTTCCCCTGTACTGAATCGATGGGAGTGGCAATCTCAAAGAATCGGGAAAGCACACGAAACACATTACCATCCAATACGGCATGTGGCAGGTTAAAAGCAAAAGAGGCGATTGCTGCCGCCGTATAATCACCAATGCCTTTCAGCGAACGAATATCTTTATAATTATTTGGGAAGACGCCATTAAATCTTTCGATTATCTCCTTGGCAGCCGTGTGCATATTTCTTGCGCGAGAATAATATCCCAATCCTTGCCATTGTCGTAAAACATCATCTTCAGAAGCAGATGCTAGAGATTGTACGGTGGGGAATTGAGATAAGAATCGAAGATAGTAATCCAATCCTTGAGAAATGCGGGTTTGCTGAAGGATTATTTCTGATACCCAGATTTTATATGGATCCGATATTTCTCTCCATGGCAAGTTTCGTTTATGGAGAAGATACCACTGAATGACTGAATGACTGAATGACTTCATTACGAAAAAAGTAGAAGACACATTGAATAAGAGGTGAGTCCTGTAAATTCACCGTTTATATAAATACTATAATTTATGGGTTGATATAGAACCCACCTAATGTGAAAAACCATTAGAAGATAATAGAATATAGAGTTCAGTTAATTCGAAAAATTCTAAATTAACTTTAGGAAGAACAAGACAAAATTATAAAAAATTTGCAACTATCTGTTTTTTAATCAGTAAAAAAGTGCTATATTTGCACATTGTTGAAACAAAAGTATAAAAACATAAAAAATTTATAA
>JBGUIU010000364.1:0-1955 GCA_045113275.1 Paludibacteraceae bacterium | reverse complement strand
TGCAATACAAAGTGTTTTATAAACGTTAAAAAACAAGAGATTGTCTGCAAATTGACCATTATGAAACAATAATGGAAATATACTCGTTAGCGATGTGTTTATCTTGTGTAAGTCGTGTGTAATTCAAGTGTATGTCAGGTGTAATACCTGTGTATGTTTGGTGTATTACATGCTCCGTTCGTGATGAACGAAACATGTAATGTTTGGGTGCTTCTGCCTTTAGGCTTCGGCTTCTTCATGAGCAAAAATCTGAAGAAGAAGATTCACATACTGCGTCAGTGTCTGATTTCTGGCATTTGCCTCTTCGGAAATCTTGCTGTAGTTATCTCCATCAAGTCTCAGACAGATTCTCTTCTGGGCAGGCTTGCCTTTGATGATTCCGTCCCTGGTTCGTACAATTCGTTCATTGTGCACGAATTCATCCACGTCTTCCTTTGAAATAATACGGACAATGCTGTTAATCAGGAAGGTTTTATTGATGCCGTAGTTGTCGCTAAGACTCTCAATCAGTGAAATGTTTGACGGAGTAAATGCCATATTGATTCGCTGTGATTCAGTATCAGAGTTTCTGACTGAAGGCTGAGCGATTTCAGCTTCCAAAAATGAAGAATACTTACCGTGCTTTACCGGTGCTGAAACCGCTTCGGCCTCTTTGTTGTCCTGAACACCGGCACCGGAGAACTCGTTACCTAAACTAAATTTCTTTCCCATAAAGCCCCCTACTCAATCTTTGCCAATAATTCATGTACAAATTCATCAAAATCGCCGGCTACCGGAGATTTCGGAGCATAATCAGATATGCCCTTATGCGCTGCCACAAGTTCACCCATTACGACGGAATTTCTGATGGATGCGTTAAACACGGTGGTTCCTGCTCTCTGAGCCATGGATTCAGCAAATTCATGAACCTGCTGAGCCATTGAGGTTCTGTTTTCATTCTTGCCGAACAGAATGCCCAGGAGTTCCAAATTAGGATTGCTTGAATTCTGGATTTCATCGATTGATTCCAGAATCCCTTCATTTGCCTTCAGACACGCAACGTCAGGAAGAGAAACAATTATTGCCGAATCGGAAACGGAAAGACTCAGAAAGTGAGTCCAGCCCGGAGTCGGATTCACGTCGATGAAAACATAATCGTATTCGGGAATGCTGCGCACTGCCTTCTTCAGAACTGATAATTTTGCGGTCTGACCAAGATTGGTAAGTTCGGCATTTGCGGGAATGATGTCCAGATTTTCTTTAATGTTGACGATGGTGTCCTTAATGTCCACGCCCTTAAAGAGATCCACCAGGGTATGCATGTCCGGGGTCTTATTAACGCCTGCATAATAGCTGACGTTTGCAGCCTGACCATCCATGTCGATGATCAGAACTTTTTTGCCCTTGGCGGCCAGAAGCCAGCTGGAGCTGAATACAACGGAGCTTCTTGACGTTCCGCCTTTTTCGGCAATAAATGTAACAATCTTAGTCATTTATCAGTCCTGTATGTTATGTAAATCTTGTGTATGTCCGGTGTACATCTAGTGTTTATCTTGTGTAAACCATGTGTAAATTATACATGGTTAAAGTAACAATGTTAAGCTTTAAATCAGATTTTGTGATATGTATATCTTGTGTAAGTGTTGTGTATGTTCTGTGTAAGTATTGTGTAAGTCATGTTTAAATGTTGTGTAATCAAACTATGGCAAATCTCATCTGAACAGGCAATATGCCTTAGTCTCTTCAAGAGAATCAATAAAGAGCAGTGTTCAGTTACGGAGGATTTTGTCACCATTCGTCTCTCGGTCTCCCGGCAATTCCGTGATGAACAAAAAATGGAATGATAAAAAATCCCGAAAATGAAGGTTAATCGAACAATAAATCTGCCTGCCCGGTTTCATGATAACTTTTATTTATCATGAAACCGGCACGTTTATCAGATTAGGTGTTTATCTTGTGTTTGTCATGTATATGTC
>JBGUIU010000363.1:0-8617 GCA_045113275.1 Paludibacteraceae bacterium | reverse complement strand
ACAGACAGACAGACAGACAGACAGACAGACAGACAGACAGACAGACAGACAGACAGAGCTGAGTCTGATTAAGTTGCTGCAGTATGTGTTTGGGTATGCTTCTGTAAGGTTGGGTATATTCGCTACGGTTACAAGAGGTGGTAATTTTCAAAAGAAAGATTTTGTAGAAAACGGAAAGCCTTGTATTCACTATGGTCAGATGTATACCCATTTCGGGGTTCATGCAGATAAGACCTTAACTTTTGTGGATCAGAATGTTTTTGATAAATCAAAGATCGCAAAACAAGGGGATATAGTGATGGCTGTTACAAGTGAAAATGTTGAAGACGTGTGTTCTTGTACTGCATGGTTAGGGGGTGATGATATAGCTGTAAGTGGCCATACTGCAATAATTAGTCACAACCAAAATGCGAAATACTTGTCGTATTATTTCCATTCAGCTGATTTCTTTTCAAAGAAGAAAAAGTTAGCTCACGGGACTAAGGTGATTGAAATAACACCAAGTGCATTGGAGGATGTTGTGATTAACCTTCCGTGTATGAATGAGCAAGAACGCATTGTTTCAATCTTGGATCGTTTTGATGCTCTCTGTAACGATTTGTCTTCGGGACTTCCGGCAGAAATCGAGGCTAGACAGAAGCAATATGAATATTATCGCGACAAGCTGTTAAGTTTTAAGGAAGCAGAGTAGAAAGAATAGAAGGAGGTAGGTATGCCTTATTTTAATATAGTAGCCGAAACAAATGAAAATACTGTTGTTACCAATTATGAGCCTGTTAAGGCCCGGTCTGACAGCTATGAGTCTGAGGCTGCTTTAGAAAAGGAATTTATCCGTTTGCTCTGTGAGCAGGGCTATACCTATCTTCCTATTCATTCTGAGGCTGATTTAATTGCAAATCTTCGTGTCCGTTTGGAAGAACTCAATAAATACAAATTCTCTGATACAGAATGGGAACGTTTCTTTAGAACTTCCATTGCAAATCCAAATGAACATATTGCCGAAAAGACCGCAAAGATTCAGGAAGATTATATCCAGGTTCTTAAGCGTGATGACTCAACCTCCAAAAATATAACTCTGCTTGATCATAAGAATATCCACAATAATACCCTTCAGGTAATAAACCAGTATGTACTCGGTAAGGCTGATGGGGCAACATATGATAATCGTTATGATGTTACAATTCTCATCAACGGCCTTCCTATCGTTCATGTAGAATTGAAACGCAGAGGCGTTGCTATTCGCGAGGCTTTTAACCAGATTGAACGTTATCAGCGTGATTCTTTCTGGGCAGGCAGTGGCTTGTTTGAGTTTGTTCAGATTTTCGTTATTTCAAATGGCACAAATACGAAATATTATTCAAACAGTACCAGGAATAACGCAATCAAGGATTCTACTTCTAGGAATATCAAGAAGGGCAAGACAAGTAACAGTTTTGAATTTACTTCATTTTGGGCTGATGCTGAGAATAGGGTTATTCCGGATCTTATTGATTTCACTAAAACGTTCTTTGCAAAACACACCATTCTAAATATCCTAACCAAATACTGCGTGTTCACATCTGAAAAAATGCTGATGGTGATGCGTCCGTATCAGATCACTGCAACTGAACGAATTCTTAACCGTATAGAGGTTGCTCATAATTACAAGAAGTACGGTGATATTGCCGGAGGCGGGTATATTTGGCATACCACCGGATCTGGTAAAACCCTAACTTCATTTAAGACGGCACGACTGGCTACTCAACTGCCGTTCATAGATAAGGTTCTCTTTGTCGTAGACCGAAAGGATCTGGACTACCAGACCATGAAGGAATATGACCGCTTTGAAAAAGGGGCAGCAAACAGCAATTCATCTACGGCAGTTCTTGAAAGACAGCTTGGTGATGATAAATCCCATATCATTATCACCACAATTCAAAAGCTTTCCACCTTCATCAGAAAGAACAAAAGCCATGACATTTATTCAAAGCAGGTGGTTATCATTTTCGATGAATGTCATCGTAGCCAGTTTGGTGAAATGCATGAGGCTGTGGAAAAGCATTTTAAACAGTATTACATGTTCGGTTTCACCGGAACTCCTATCTTCCCGTTGAATGCCAGTTCTGGGAAAAAACTCAATTATTTCACAACAGAACAGACCTTTGGAGATCGCCTTCATTCATACACAATTGTAGATGCCATCAATGATAAAAACGTACTTCCGTTCCGTGTTGATTACATAAAAACCATGGATATCGATGCTGACATTGACGATGAAGAAGTATGGGATATAAACAGAAGGAAGGTTTTTGAAGATCCGAAAAGAGTTTCAAAAGTCGCCAATTATATTCTTGACCACTTCGATCAGAAAACCTATAGAGGTGATAAGACCTACGAGTTTAATGCTCTCACCAATATCGGAGAGGTGGCATCTGCGGCAAGAGGAAAGGTTGAGGAAATTAAGCAAAAGCAGAGACTGAGCGGTTTTAACTCTATTTTTGCTGTGGCCTCTGTTCCAATGGCAAAGATGTATTACGACGAATTTAGAAAAATCATCAATGCCGATCCAACAAAGAATCTGAAGATAGCCGTCATTTACAGCTATGCCGCCAACGAGGAAGAAGTCGAAGGAATGCTGGATGAGGAAAATTCTGAAGATACATCAGCACTTGATCAGAACTCAAGAGACTTCCTCGAATCCGCTATTCAGGATTATAACCAGATGTTCCATACGAACTACGATACCTCCAGCGATAAATTCCAGAATTACTATAAGGATGTGTCTCTTCGTATGAAGAACAAGGAACTTGATTTACTCATTGTGGTTAATATGTTCCTTACCGGTTTCGATGCCACTACTCTGAATACGCTGTGGGTTGATAAAAATCTGAAGATGCATGGGCTCATTCAGGCATTCAGCCGTACCAATCGTATCCTGAACAGTATTAAGACTTTCGGTAATGTTGTCTGTTTCCGTAATCTTCAGAAGCGGGTTGATGCTGCTATCTCTTTATTTGGTGATAAGAATGCCAGCGGTATTGTACTTATGCGTAGTTTTAAGGATTACTACCATGGGTATACAACTGATGATGGCAGAGAAAAGCCTGGCTATGTTGATATGATTGATGAGCTTACTCAAAAATATCCGTTGTCAGAGCCACAGATCATCGGCGAACAGAACCAAAAGAATTTCATTGCGTTATTTGGTGCAATTCTGCGGATGCGGAACCTTCTGGTTTCCTTTGATGAATTTAAGGATAAGAACATTCTGTCAGAACGTGATTTGCAGGACTACCTTGGCCGCTACCAGGATCTTGCGGACGAATGGAAACGCAAGAGAAAAGATCACGAAGCTAAAGACATAACAGATGATGTTGTCTTTGAAATCGAGCTGATTAAACAGATTGAAATTAACATTGATTACATCCTAATGTTGGTTAAGAAATTCCATGACACACATTGTGAGGATAAGGAAGTTCTTATTACCATCAAAAAGGCCATTGATGCTAGTCCTGAACTGCGTAGCAAGAAGCAACTTATCGAAGCGTTTATTTCCGGCATCAATGAAGTTGATGATGTGATGAATGAGTGGAATGAATATGTGGCAAAACAGCGTGAAGCTGATTTGGAAAAACTTATTCAGGAAGAAAAGTTAAAGCCGGAAGAAACTCGTAGATTTCTGGAGAATGCATTCCGGGAAGGAGAAGTAAAAACCGTTGGCACAGACATAGATAAAATGATGCCTCCGGTTAGCAGATTCGGTGGTGGAAATCGCACAGAAAAGAAGCAGACTATCATCGAAAAGATAAAAGCGTTCTTTGAGAAGTATTTCGGTATTGGCAGAAGCTTTAAGGCAAGTGAAGAAGATAAACAACAAGAGATGGTGCATTGATGGTCTCTAAGGTTTTGAATCATCGTTAGAATGCCATGTTGTTTAATATGATAAACAATGAGGAAGGAATAAGATGCCTACAACAATTGAAGTTAACAAGCAAAGTGTGGAAACACTTTTAGGTAGTGGGAAAAAGAATCCGTTTGTAATTCCCGAATATCAGCGCCCATATGCATGGACTGATGACCAGGTAGAAACTCTCTTTGAAGATCTTTGGGATTTTACCTCCACAAGAGGAGGTACTGAGCAAGACGGCTCGTATTTTCTTGGAAGTATAGTTTCATATCAAAATGAAAATGGTGAACAAGAGATAATTGATGGTCAGCAACGTATCACATCACTATTTTTATTACTTCGAGCAATATATACAAGACTTGTTGCTACTCCTGAAGCAGAACGAACAGAAGAAGCAAAAAATTTTATTACAAAAATTGAACCTGCTATATGGAGAACTAATAAGCTTACTGGTAAGGTCGATTATAAGGATATATTGTTAACTTCAAGAGTTGTTAATAACGAAGGCAATAACATTCTTAGAAATATTTTAGAAACAGGAAAAGCTGAAGAAAAAGCAAAAGATAATTATTCCTGTAACTATAGAAATTTCCAGCAACTGTTTGATAAGCACTCTACTGAAAATCCATTGATGGTTTATCAGTTTATTTATGCTTTGTTGAATCAGGCTATTCTATTACCAATTACTGCAGATAATCAGGACACTGCTTTAACCATTTTTTCTACGCTTAATGACAGAGGTTTGCCTCTATCTGATGCCGATATTTTTAAGGCAAAAATTTATAATCAACTGCCCTCTGAAGGAAAAAATAAGTTTATTGAACGTTGGAAAGATCTTGATGAACAATCAACTGAAGCGAATGAAAGTATTCAACAGTTGTTCTATTACTGTATGTTTTATCTCAGGGCTATGGAAAAGGATAATGACACCACGACCCCTGGTATTAGAAAATACTATGCGGCTAATAAGTTTGAAAGGTTGTATAAACCGGAGTTGATGGACACCTTATTCACCATATTGAATTTGTGGAAAGTGGTAAATAAGAGGGAAGAAATAGAAAAGGAGTCTTGGACAAAGAATATCAAAATTAGAAAGTCTCTTGATACATTAAGTTCATACCCAAATGAATTCTGGAAATATCCTGTTGTTACTTATTATGTTTGCCATAGAGATAAAGTAGGTTTTGAACAGAATTTTGCTTTGTTTTTAAATAAATTGTTGGCAGAGATAACAACCAAGTATCTATTGGTTCCTACAGTGAATGCTGTAAAGCCGGATATTTTAAAACTTGATTCAGCGATTGTTCTGTCTGATAAACCGGTATTTGATTTTAAGTCAATAGATATGAGTCGGCTTGAAAGTTGTATTCAAGAACCTAATAAGAGAATTGTCAGCTTAATTTTAAAAATTCTGGCCTATGATCGTCAGGATGAGTTGCTTCCTGTGAAATGGGAAATTGAACATATTTTCCCTCAAAAATGGCAAAATAATTATTTCCCAGAGGAGTCTGATGCTACAGTAAAGGAAAAAATTGAGCATATCGGAAACAAAATTCCTTTTGAGAAAAAGTTAAACATTGTTGCCGGAAATGGCTATTTTGCGAAGAAGAAGGTTGAATACTTAAAATCCAAAATTGCTGTTGCTAAGTCAATTGGCGAAACAGATATTGATGAATGGAATTTAGATTGCATTACTAAAAGGGATATCCGAGTATCAGACGAGATAATTGGTATTCTCCATAATTGGAATCAGGATTACCTTAAAACGTTAGATTCTAAGAGCGAGCCAGATAATGGTCCATCAGCAGAAGAATTGGCTAAGATTGAAGAGTTTAAAAAGAAAGGGTGGATTTGAAATAACCACATTGCAGTTTGTAATCACAGTCTATCCTTATTCGATTTAAAAGAGTAAAAATTGATTATCAAGAACAAACAACAAATTAGGAAAATTTTTTATGCTGATTGATGAAAAGGATTTGTTTGTACTAGCTAATGAATCATCTCGTAAATACTTTAGGGGGATTTTGCAGGCATACTATAATCAAAATTATAGAGCAGCGGTCGTAATGCTCTACGCATTTGTTATGTATGATTTACTCCAAAAATTAAAAATTATGGCACAAGAAGGAGATTTAGAGGCTAGAAATAAACTAAAAGATATTCAGGGGCTCATTGAAGACGATAAGAAATACAGTATTGTAGAAGATACGATTCGTTCTTTTTTTAAAGAGAGATGTTCACTGTATTTTAGAAATTTTGATGCAGATATAGATCTATTGAAGACATATAGAAATAAATGCGCTCATTTAAATTTAAACGATGATATTTTATTTGAGCCGAAAGACTATCATGTGCGCATGTTAATATGTTCTATGTTTGATCATATACTGTCAGCAAAAGCCCCTTTTATTAGAGACCTTTTTGAGTTTGTGAAAGACGAAATTGAACGTTATGAAAATACATTTCTGTGTTCGATATCAGTTGACGGGCTTGATAAAAAGGTTGTGGATGAACTGACAGAAAATTACTATAGCAGATTAACTTTAGATTCTATTAAGAGATCATACTGTACTTTTATAAAGTTACTCTTTATTTCTAAAGAAGCGAGATTTATAAAAGGACTTTATATTTTTACTTATTCAATGACTGATTTTTTAATCAATAAAAACATTGAAATTCTTTTTGACACCGAAATTAAACAAAAAATCAACCAAATACAAGTAGAAGAGTTAAATCATGTAGAGTTGCGAAAAGATGCTTTAGTGAGTCTTGTATATAATTTTCCGCAATTATTAGATTTGATTGAACAACAATCAGACTTGTTTGACTTTTTGGTCGCTAATATAGTCAAAAAGCCGAAATATTTTCATATGTATAATTATTTCTTTGCTAGAAGTGAAATATCTCCTTTTGCGTATTTTAAGAATAATGTTTGTTTGCAAAATCCTTATTATATAGATCATGTATATAAAGTTGTTAATACTTGTCAGGATTTTGATCTTGCGGAATTTGTTCGAATTATGGTGACTAAAATACCTAATTATGATGGTTTTGATAGCGCAGATAGATTTGCGAAATTTTTTATAGATAAATTACCTTCATTAGATTTATCTGCTATTCAAGATGTATTAAATGCATATTATGTAAATAGGCAATGCCTAAAGCGAAAAGCTCATAAAGTTGATATCGAACAAATAAAAACATTTTGTGATCAACAAGGGTTTGAAATTTCGCAATTTGAAATGACACAAGCTTCTGATTGTGACATCTGATAGTTGGGGGAATTTTTTACTAATTAGAGTAACAGGATTTTTAATGGATAATCGTGGTGAGATTATAATCTATCAGACTGAAGATGGATTGACTAAAATTAATGTAAATTTACAAAATGAAACGGTTTGGCTATCACTAGACCAGATGGCTGAACTGTTTCAGCGTGATAAATCAACAATATCCCGTCATATAAAAAATATCTTCATCGAAGGTGAACTTGTTCGTGAGTCAACTGTTGCAAATTTTGCAACAGTTCAAAATGAGGGTGATCGCCAAGTAGAAAGAAACATTGAATACTACAATCTGGATGTCATAATCTCTGTCGGTTATAGAGTGAAGTCTTTTCGAGGCACGCAGTTCCGTATCTGGGCTAATTCTGTCCTGAAGGAGTATATCATTAAAGGCTTTGCCATGGATGATGAACGATTGAAAGGTAATTCCGGCGGTGATTACTGGAAAGAACTCCTTGATCGTATCCGAGATATTCGTTCATCAGAGAAGGTACTTTATCGTCAGGTGCTAGATCTCTATGCGACAAGCGTTGATTATGATCCAAAGAGCGAAACATCAATTCAATTCTTTAAGATTGTGCAGAATAAACTTCATTATGCCGCTCATGGCCATACTGCGGCAGAAGTCATATATGAACGAGCTGATGCTGAAAGACCATTTATGGGATTAACTTCTTTTGCCGGTGAATTGCCTGCATTAAAAGACATAGGCATTGCCAAGAATTATTTGAATGAAGATGAACTTAAGATTTTGAATAATCTTGTTTCAGGTTATTTTGATCTCGCTGAAATCAGTGCTATTGAACATCGTCCAATGTACATGAGTGATTATGTAGAGCAACTTGATTCTATTTTGGTTTCTGGTAATAGAAAGCTTCTGAAGGGATCTGGTACAGTAAGTCATGATCAGGCAATGAAAAAAGCAAAGGAAGAATACAGAAAGTACCAAGAGATTACACTCTCGCCAGTTGAAGAAGAGTACCTTAAGAGTATTAAGGGAATATCGAAAGAAGTTAAGAAACGAAAGAGAAATATTAGATGATTGATGAAACATTAGCATTTAGAACTATGCTTTTGTGTTTGGTGGGATATGTTATTTAATTTACCAGATGTTGTGTTAAAGGATATCACTATGTTTGCTGAAAGAAATTCAGTAAATAAGGTTATCCTTTTTGGTTCTCGTGCAAGGGGAACTAATACTGAAAGAAGTGATATCGATCTTGCTGTTTATGGCGGAGACTTTGATTCGTTTTATTGGAACATCAATGATAACGTCAATTCACTATTATCTTTTGATATCATTAATGCCGATAAAAACATTTCTGAGAAATTGAAAATGGAGATTGAGAAGGACGGTATTGTAATTTATGAAAAAGTTTGAAAATTTCTCCAATTGCTTAAAAGTGTTGAAAAAGGCTGATTTTGAGCAGGCCTCAGAAAGCGAAAT
>JBGUIU010000362.1:0-68626 GCA_045113275.1 Paludibacteraceae bacterium | reverse complement strand
CACTTGTCACAACGAAATCGAAGTAGCCAATGTATTGAAAGCAGATAAGATTCAAACACAAGACATCAATGTAGAGATGAATCATGCAGCTGACTATGTATTTGCAGAAAATTACAACTTGAAGTCTTTGAGCGAAGTAGAAAGCTACGTAAAAGAGAACAAGCATCTTCCTGGTGTTCCTTCAGCTGCAGAAATGGCAGAGAACGGAATGAATGTCGGAGAAATGAGCAATCTTTTATTAGAGAAGATCGAGGAATTAACGCTTCACATGATTCAATTACAAAAAGAGAATCAAGCATTAAAAGCAGAAGTTGAAATGTTGAAAAAATAAAAAAGAGCCAGAATGAAAAAAATAATATTAATATGTCTTGGATTCCTATTGTATTCGATGGGGAGTATGGCGGCAGTCACCCAATCGACAGCAATGAAAAAAGCATACGATTATGTGAAGTCCACTTTACCTTCTGAGTATGTTTTTATGTACAATCCAACGAAGACAAAAACAATACTGATATCGGGCAATTCCAAAAAGGTTTTGTCAGAAGATTGCTGGGTATTCTTTTTAGATGAAAGTCCGACTGCAAACTGGGGACATAAATGTCGTTATATATATGTTTCTGTTGCCAACGGTAACGTAAAATCATCAGTAGCCTATATGCCCCCTGCCAATCTATCAGAATGGAAAAAAAGTTCATATACAAAATCCCTCAAGGCTGGTGATTCAAATGCCACAAACAGCATAATGAACTACGTAGATGAAAACGGATTAGTATTACCTAATTTATACTCCAGTTTAACCCCGGGTGTAAGAGCAATGAAAGACAAGAAAGGCTCTACCTACGTGGTAATCATAAGCGGTGGTATAAACAAAAATTGCAACCACAGAAGATATTGGAATGACTGTTCCATTCAGTATCAGATACTAAGAAGATTGTATAATATTCCTAGAAAGAATATTTTCGTTTACATGTCTGATGGTAAAAGCGAAGAGAGAGATTTGCATTTAGGAACTAATAATGAAAATTTAGAAGATAAATATTTCATAAGTTCCCCTCTAGATTTGGATGGAGACAGGAATGACGATGTAAACGGTGGAGCAAACCACGATGACCTGACAGCATGTTTCAATAGTTTGAAAACAAAATTAACTGAAAATGATCATTTATACATTTTCACCACAGATCATGGTAACTGCGATGCCTCAGGTGTTGGAAACGGATTGTGTTTATGGAATAACAAAGTATTGTCTCCTAGTCAACTAGCAAACATGCTAAAAGGAATAAAAGCACCAATTGGAATTGTTATGGAACAATGTTTTAGTGGATGCTTCATTCATCCATTAGCTCAATTAGGTCAAAAAATCACAATTGCAACAGCGGCTCACCGCAAGCAAGAGTCCCATGGTGGTGCAGACCATAGGTATTATAATATATTTGCATACAGATGGGCATGTGCCATAGCTGGTTATGATTTCATAAACAAAAAAAGCGTTAACACAGATAGTGACAAGGATGGAGAAATCACCATGCTTGAGGCTTTTGATTATGCAAAACAAACCAACAATGCAGATATAGCTCAATATTGGTCATATGGTGGAATACAATATGGGGCTGAAACAGTTAATGTTTTCGCCGAGAATTCTTCTTATTGGTTAGTTGTCGGACAGTTAGGTAATTATCAAACAGCAGATGCAACAGTGGGATGTGATTATGGTTGTGGAAGAAGCAGTGCTCCTGCAAAGAATGTCACAATAAATAGTGCGATAAACAATCAAAATCGTACATATTTAGCAGGTCACAAACTAACAGCCAACAGTAAAATAACAAACTCACAAATCAACTATCAAGCTTATGACAAAGTACTGTTGAAGAAAGGATTTAAAGTTAACAAATCAGACTCTAAATTTAATGCTAGAAGAGTGACATGCATGAATTCAAATGTGAAATCAGAAGCTATAAACAATGATGTGATTGTTTCTATTGAAGAGGATGACTTGCAAAACATAGAGTATATAGACATGTCAGATTATATTTCTGACGCAAGCATTCAACTCTATCCAAATCCGACACACGGACTTATCTCAATTGTCCTCAGTGAAATGAAGGGTGAAAAAACCGTCATTGTTACCAACACAAGCGGAGCAATCATTTATGAAGATTCATTCCGTGACAATCAAACTGAAATAGACTTAAGTGGCAATACGCCTGGTATCTATTTCGTTCAAGTGGTTTCCAATGATAAATCTGTTGTCACAAAAGTGCTTTTAAAATAGTTTTATTGAATAGTTCTTTGTGAAAGAGGCTGTCCTTCGTAAAAGAAGGCAGTCTCTTTTCGTTTATAGTCTCTTCATAGATTCCCTACCCTTCAACAGATGAAATAAAAAAGAGATTGCCTCCGTAAAAGCAATCTCTCGTTATCATTATTTACATAGAGAGAACGTTCTGTTCATCTCATGTCAAACACACTTTTCATCAAAACTTTCCGCACAAAACCTCAAAAGCCTTCTCCAAGCCATCTAGATTCTTACCACCTGCTTGTGCATAGAAAGGTTGACCACCACCGCCACCTTGAATCTCTTTGGCAGCCTCACGAATCATCTGACTTGCATTGTAACCCATAGCAATCACATCATCAGACAAAACAACAGTCAACATTGGTTTGCCTTCAATGCTCGTAGCAGCTACAAAAGCCAACTTTTCAGTCATCACATTACGGATCTGGAATCCAACTGATTTGACAAAATCAGGTGCAAAATCACCCTTTAATGTAATTAACTTCACACTTCCTTTATCTTGTGCTGTAGGAATCAATCTATCACGCATTTGAATTACCTTCTCTTGCAAATAGGTATCAACCGTTTTCTTCAAATCAGCATTTTCCTCAATCGTCTTCTTTATAGACTGTAACAAATTAGGTGTATTATTGAAGAATGATTTCAAATCACGCAACATATCTTGTTGAACATTCATCATCTCCTCCACCTTAGCACCTGAGATGGCTTCGATACGACGAACACCAGCTGCTACTGATGTTTCCATCAAGATACGAATCATACCAATTTGACCTGTGGATTTAACATGTGTACCACCACAAAGTTCCATTGAAGGACCAAATTTGATCACACGAACCGTATCACCATATTTTTCACCAAACAATGCCATCGCACCCATATCACGAGCCTGTTGAATAGGCATGTTTCTGAATTCCTCCAACGAAATATTCTTACGAACCATTTGGTTAGCCAACTTCTCCACTTTTCGAAGCTCCTCATCTGTAACCTTCTGGAAATGAGAGAAGTCGAAACGCAAAGAATCAGCTGATACCAAAGATCCCTTTTGCTCAACGTGTGTACCAAGAACCTGACGCAAAGCATAATCAAGCAAGTGGGTAGCTGTGTGATTACATGCAATTTGTTCACGTTTCTCCACATCCACCACAGCATGGAAAGAAAGAGTCGTATCTTCAGGCATCTTCTTCATCAGATGGATGCTCAAGTTATTTTCCTTCTTTGTATCTATGATTTCATATTTAGTTTCACCAGCCTCGATATAACCTGAATCACCAAGTTGACCTCCCATTTCTGCATAGAATGGAGTCTTGTCGAAGACCACTTGATATAATTCAACATTCTTTTGTTTCACCTTACGATAACGAAGGATCTCAACATCAGCCTCTAAGAAGTCATATCCGATAAACTGAGATTCACCCTCCTTCAGCATAACCCAGTCACCTGTTTCCACAGATGCCGCATTACGTGCACGTTCCTTCTGTTTCTGCATCTCCACATTGAATTCCTCTTCATTCACAGTCATTCCATTCTCACGAAGAATCAATTCAGTCAAATCGAGAGGGAATCCAAAAGTATCATATAATGTAAATCCGTCTTTACCGGAAATCTCTGTTTTACCAGCGGCTTTTGTATCCGACATCACCTTATCCAGCAAACGAATACCTGTTTCCAACGTACGAAGGAATGATTCCTCCTCCTCCTTGATTACCTTCACTACCAATTGTTGTTGAGCAATCAATTCTGGATACGCATCCCCCATTGTTTCAATCAAGACAGGGACCAACTTATACATGAAAGCAGCACGTTGTCCTAAGAACGTATATCCATAACGAACAGCACGGCGAAGGATACGACGAATCACATAACCAGCTTTTGCATTAGATGGGAGCTGACCATCTGTGATAGAAAAGGCAATTGTACGAATATGGTCAGCGATTACACGCATCGCGATATCCGTCTCACGTTTCATACCATATTCAACGCCGCCACAGATTTTACCAATCTCTTTGATGATAGGTTGGAATACATCCGTATCATAATTAGACTTTTTGCCTTGCAATGCCATACATAGACGTTCAAAGCCCATACCTGTGTCCACATGTTTAGCAGGAAGAGGTTCCAAAGAGCCATCCGCCTTACGATTGAACTGCATGAAGACATTATTCCAAATCTCAATCACTTGAGGATTATCCTTATTCACCAGCTCGACACCTGGCACCTTCGCACGCTCGCTATCATCACGAAGATCGATATGGATTTCTGAGCAAGGGCCACAAGGACCTGTATCGCCCATTTCCCAAAAGTTATCATGCTTATTTCCATCAATGATTCTATCCTTAGGCAGGAACTGAGCCCAAATCTCTGCCGCCTCATCATCACGACCTAGATTATCCTCTTTACTACCCTCAAATACAGTAGCATATAAACGATTAGGGTCTAACTTTAACACATCAACCAAATATTCCCATGCCCATGAAATAGCCTCTTTCTTAAAATAATCACCAAAAGACCAATTACCAAGCATCTCAAACATTGTATGATGATAAGTATCCAGACCAACCTCTTCCAAGTCATTATGTTTTCCACTTACACGAAGACATTTTTGAGAGTCCGCGACACGCGGATATTTACGAGGTTGATTACCCAAAAAAATATCTTTAAACTGATTCATACCCGCATTCGTAAACATCAATGTCGGGTCATTCTTTACCACCATAGGTGCTGAAGGGACAATCGTATGTCCTTTCGATGCGAAGAAATCGGTAAACGATTTGCGAATTTCCTTTGCTGTTAACATCTTTTATATTATTATTCCAAAGCGCAAAATTAGTATTTTTCTAATAAATATATTACCTTTGTAGAGTAAAATAAAAAAGATTTTATACAAATGGCAAAAGCAAAATTTCAATTCAATCCGAAGACCCTATCATTTGAACGGATTGACAACACTATACGCCACCGAATTAAGAACTTCATGTCTCACCTGGCAAGTGGACTACTTATAGGATTAGCATTCTTTATAATCTTTGCGCTATTCATTCCTTCTCCTCACGAAAAAGAATTAGAAAGTGAGAATGCCGAGTTAGTATCTCGGTACAAATTAATCAGTTCTCAATTAGACGAACTACGAGAAGTATTGACCGATATAGAGCAACGAGACGACCAACTATACCGAGTTGTCGTACAAGCTGATCCTGTTGCAGGAAACCTACGTCGCCTCGCTCATTCACAATCTAAATTCGATGACATAAGTGAGAAGACCAATTCAGTTATTGCTGCAGAAACTGTAGAAAAGCTGGAGAACATCAGACGTCAGATGTACATTCAATCTGTATCGTTCGACGAAGTCATTAACTTAGTGCGGAACAAAGAAGATATGTTGCTCTGTATTCCAGGAATACAACCTGTCAAAAACAAAGACCTGAAACGTATGGCTTCTGGTTTCGGCTACAGAATAGACCCAATCTACAAAACACCTAAGTTCCATGCCGGCATGGATTTCTCAGGAAATATCGGTTCTGAAATATATGCTACAGGAAAAGCTACCATCATCCACCAAGGCTGGATGCAAGGTTATGGAAACTGTATCATCCTTGACCATGGATATGGATACAAAACGCTATACGGACACTTGGACCACTATGTGAAGAATCTTCACGTAGGCTCAAAGGTGAATCGTGGCGATGTGATTGCCTACATGGGTAACACCGGAAAATCAACGGGTCCACACCTTCATTACGAAGTACATTATAGAGACAAAGTGACCGATCCTCGTAACTTCTATTATATTGACTTGTCTCCTAAAGAATATGACGAGATGATTCAGATCACTTCCAATAACGGAAACGTATATGATTAACGACCTCTCTTTGGACGACAACAAATTGTACTACTCCATCAGTGAAGTAGCTAAGATTCTCAACATCAATGAATCAACACTTCGATTTTGGGAAAAAGATTTTCCTTTCATCTCTCCCAAAAAGAGCGTAAAAGGGACACGCCGCTACACAAAGAAAGAGATTAAAAACATACAATTGGTCAATCACCTCCTAAAAGAGAGAAAATTAACTATCGAAGGAGCACAAAAGCTTCTGAAAGTAGACAAAGAAGGCATCGAGAAGAAACATGAAATTGTTTTAAAACTCCAAGAGATAAAAAGCAATATTCAACAACTCAGAAAAGCATTTGATCAACGACTAAACATCACAGAAGAGGAAGAACGCAATGACTGATTTTTTCATCCATCAAGGACTTTTCACAGAGATACTAGAATACATTGGTACCTTTGCCTTTGCCATCAGTGGAATACGATTGGCAGCAGGAAAAGACTTCGACCTATTCGGAGCTTACGTCGTAGGATTAGTCACCGCCATCGGAGGTGGTACGATCAGAGACCTATGTCTCGATCTGACTCCCTTCTGGATGCTGAGTTCCAGCTACATGATCTGGACGGCCATCGCCCTTATTTTTGTCATCTTATTCAGAAAGCATCTTATCCGTCTAAACAACACCTTCTTTATTTTCGACACCATCGGTTTGGCTCTATTCACCGTGGTAGGAATTGAGAAGACCTTGGATTGCCACTATCCATTTTGGGTGGCCATCATCATGGGTACCATCACAGGAGCCGCAGGCGGTATCATTCGAGACATCTTCATCAACCAAATACCCCTGATCTTTCGAAAAGAAATATATGCGATAGCCTGCATTATCGGAGGCATCGTATATTATGTGACTGACATGATTTTCAACGACAATACAATTGTACAGGTACTATGTGCGATGAGTGTAGCACTCACCCGAATCATAGCGGTCAAATACCAGATAGGATTACCTCATATAAAAGGAGAAGAAGAAACGGAATAACCACTTGATTCTATTGTTGTTTCGGCGATTATATATATAGGAAAAATCCAGCATAAACATCCTTCCGTACAAAAACACCATAATTGTATTAAATTATCTTAAGAATAGCATATATCTAAAAAATTTTGATTATCTTTACATCGTTAATTTAGTAAACTCTTAAAAATTAGATACAACATGAGAAAATTAATTACACTTTCAACTGCATTAGCGTTCGCAATGGGATGCTTTGCTCAATACAGTTTGTCATACGAAGCAAATGGATTGAGAAAGGGTGACTACAGAAATATGAAACAAATAGAGTACGTAGCGCAGGCAAATGATGGTGCCAACCAAGTATGGGATTTTTCTAAATCAAAGGTTATAAAAGACTTTTATATTCAGCAAAATGAGGATGTATTAAATACATCTACAGAAGGATATAGATTAAGTTGCGACGAAGGTGGTGAAAAAAATACATTATTTGAAATCACACCTAACGAAAAAAGATTCTTCGGTTTGGAAAACAACAATACCGTTTTGAAATTGGATGAACCTATCGTGGATCTGATGTTCCCATTCTCTTACCAAGATGCTAAGATGGGTACTTACTCTGGATCTACTCAATCAGGAAGCCACACAAGCTATTTCGATGGTAATTATATTACAAAAGCAGATGCTTGGGGTACATTAATCCTTCCTGATGGAAATGTATATTACAATGTTCTTCGTGTAAAAGTGGACAAAGAATATACTGAAGATTATGGTTCTTCAACATTCAAAGTAAAATCTATTCGTTATCAATACTTCGCAGAAGGTGCTCGTTACCCAATCATCATCACAATTGAGCAAGAGTATATCCCTCAAAGCGGATGCAAGTGTAGCAATTCAAAATATACAGCAATGTTTATGGAGAAACCAGCTGTATATAAAAATGACGCTGTACAAATTAGTAACAAAAACGGAAAAGCAAAAGCAGGAATCTCTTCTTTCAACTACTTAGCTTCTCCAAATCCATTTGCAGAGTCATTGAACGTTGCATTCAACTTGGATAAAGATTCAGAAGTAATCATCGACATCTTGGATTTGAACGGTAAGACAGTTATGAAATTGTTCAGAGACAACTTAGCTGAAGGACAATATTCATACGACTTCGAAACTTCTGCTCTATTCCCTGGTACTTATACATTAAGCATCACAGTAGATGGTAAAGTTTACACAAACAAGATGTTGAAGTCAGGAATGTAATTTTAACACCAAAATCATAAGGAAGGACGCAACATCAACATTGCGTCCTTTTTTAATAATAGAATTAATTTAATAACCTCATTAAAAAACAATAGATTCTTTCATGAAAAAAATCATTTCAATTATCTCACTTCTACTATTAGTATCCTACTCCTTCGCTCAATCTGCAGGAGATAAACTTATCGGTGTATATTACCTAGAACATGACGGAGACCGCTCTAAAGTGAGATTCACAAAGAATAGCGATAACACATATAAAGGACAAGTCATCTGGATGGAAAAGACAAGGGATGAAAAAGGAAACCTCCGTGTCGATAAAAAGAATCCTGATCCTTCTAAACGAAACACCCCCGCAGATCGAATTGTCTTAATTCCTAGCGTGACATACAAAGATGGTGTCTGGGCTAACGGACAAATCTATGATCCTACACGTGGAAAATTCTTTACAGTAGAACTTAAATTCAAAGACAACGAGACTCTTGCAGTCAAAGGTTCTTGGGCTATTTTCAGTCAAACAATCTATTGGAAAAAACTGAAAGAATAGACCTTCTGATATTCCATGTGAATGAATAAACGAATTCTGAAAATAGCGCTTCCTGCCATCGCTACGAATATCACAATACCGCTACTTAGTTTGGTGGATTTAGCTATTGCGGGGCATCTGGGAGACAAATCATTTATATGTGCCATCTCTGTAGGTGGCACATTGATTAATATGCTATACTGGACCTTCGGGTTCCTACGCATGAGTACTAGCGGATTAACCGCACAGGCATTTGGTGCAAAAGACTCATCCGCCATGGCTAATATATTGCCACGGTCCATCGTGGTCTCACTATTGGCCTGTCTGCTCATTTTCCTACTGAAAACACCTATTCAACATCTCTCCTTTAACTATATGGAGCTCACGCCTGAAGTGGCTCAGTCGGCAGCATATTACTTCAGCATCTGTATAATCGGAGCACCAGCCGTCATGACCCTCTACAGCATAAAGGGCTGGCTTATCGGAATGCAAAATTCCCTCTACCCTATGATTATTGCAATCTCCATAAACGTAATCAACATTATCTGTAGTTTTCTTTTCGTCTATGGATTTAACTGGGGACTGACAGGCATTGTTTTAGGTACGTTAGTTTCTCAGTACAGCGGATTGTTGATCGCACTCTTTTTATGGAAACACAAGTACAGTAACCTAATCCCTCTGATCAATAAAAAACAGGTGTTCAACACCAATAAATTTAAACACTTCACCAAAATCAATGGAGGAATCGCTATCAGAACCCTATGTCTTACAGCGGTCACTACCTTTTTCACATTAGCTGGAGCCAAACAAGGCACCACTTTGCTAGCCGTCAACACATTATTAATACAACTATTTTCCATTTTCTCTTATTTCACAGATGGATTCGCCTATGCAGGAGAAGCACTCTGCGGAAGATATCTTGGAGCAAAAGATTACATTAATCTAAATAAATCCATCCGATATCTGTTCATATGGGGCTGGTCTCTTGTTTTGGTCTTTACTATCGCCTATATATTTTTCACCCAAGAATTTCTTCATATACTCACAAATGACAATACCATTATTGATGCATCTAACGAGTATCACATCTGGGTAATTGCAATACCAATCTGCGGATTCTCCGCTTTTCTTTGGGATGGTATTATGGTGGGCACCACCATGGTCAAAGGAATGGTTACCGCAATGATTTGCGCCACACTACTCTTCTTTTCTCTCTACAATATACTTATTGACACGATTCATAACAACGGACTTTGGATTGCCTTCCTCAGCTATTTAGGCACAAGAGGAATCGTACAAGCGATATACTTTAAAGTAAAAATGGCCGCCAATCGATTAGATCATTAGCGAGCCATTTGTTTCTAATTATACGCACACGAAGTAACATTCGATGCTATCTCCAAAATTTCTCAGTTATATCCTGTAGATTTTTACCTTCAGTTATTTTATACAATCGTTGATTGGTCGTTCTACTTTTCAATGGGCCACATTCTTCACGATAAGACCCAATTTTCACGTAATCAAAATTCTTCAAAGAAAAGAACTCTGGCAATTGATCTTTCCCTGAATACCATCCCACTTTCATGGAAGGAAAGTGTTCTTTTACAAAGCATGCTAAAGTAGCGACTGCATTAGGATCTGCATCACCTCCCATAAAACAAACACAAGTCACATCATGACCATATTTGTCCATTAACAGCTGTAACGATTGCTCATCTAACACATCACCTACATCCTTCATCAGATAAGGACTATGACATCCAATACAGTGATTCGGACAATTTGATATGTTGATAGCCAATGATACCTCATTAGGGATTTCCTGAAAGACAATATCATAATCAGCGTACTTTAGCATTTCTTTCTCCATTTAAAAGAGTTGGTCCATAAAGACCAACTCTCTCTAAACATTAAATCATTATTAGTATTTAGCATAATATCTCCTTGCAGCCTCTCTTTGTCGAGCCTCAGAGAAATTACTAATACGTTTCATATAACCAATCACACGAGTTAAATAATCCACATTCTTGCTTTGACAATGAGGACACTCTTTCAAATAACGTTTATCTATATGTCCGCAATCATTACAAATAGTGTTAGGAATATTAAAGGTGAAATAATTACATCCTTCCTTCGATGCAATACGAATCAATTGACGATATTGTTCTTTTGAAAGATGCTCTTCCAAGTTCATATGCAGAGCTGAACCACCTGTCAAATGTTCAATATACTTACTACCATGTAAGCGGAACTTATCCACTACATTCAACGAAGTATCCTCCACCACGTAGAAATAGCTATTATAGCAATCACGAGGAACTGCATATCCATCCTCACGATCCCACTTAGCATGTTTAACACCCACATTCTCTGCAGGGATCATTTCGCAGTTAAACATCACGTCTTTGGTACGGTATTTCTTATTATATTTCTCTACCAAGCCTAATATGCTCTGAACAAAGCGAACATAATCAGGATTATCTTTAATTTCAACGCCCATAAATTCAGCAGCCTCTACCAAACCATTCACACCAATGGTTAGATATTGACGAGACAAGTTGATGTAGCCGGCATCAAACAATGGCAACAATCCTTTTTTCTGTAACTCCTTCAAGTTTTCATTATAAGCCAACTGTACTTTATGAGTCAGATCTATCACCTCCTCCAAATAGGTTAAATAAGGAATACCATTCTTTACAGCAAACTGTACACAACGATTTAAATTGATGGTCAACACACTCTTAGAACCAGTAGAAACACCACCAGCACCCAAAGTATAGCTGAATCCATTATCCTGGATTTCATTTCTCAAACGACAACAGCTACTCAAAGAGTCTGCATTATCACTGATATACGTAAAGAAAGAATGACCTTCTGAATACATCTCTGCTGTAAAATCGCCCCATTCTTCATCCATTGCATCCCCATCCTTTGTCAACAATGCCATTGTCTCCACAGGGAAAGTCAATACAGTTTTGGTACGTTCTGCATTAAACCATTTCATGAAACGTTTCTGAAGCCAGCTGAGAGATTCCCAATCAGGACGAGAACCATCAGGGAAGACGAAATTCTCAAACAAGCTATTGAAATAGTATTTGTCATAATAAGAGATATTCCAGAAAACAGCTTGGAAATTACGAGCACCCGTAGGCTGATTGATAGAATATACAATCTGTTCGAAGCAATCTGTTATCACCTTATCCAAGGTACGATGACGAGATGACAGATCAACCACCTTATCTGGCTCCTTATAATAATCCTGTCCATATTCCTTCTGAATGAAGTAGTTCATGTACATCAAGAACTCAGGTGTAGCACATGCACCACTCAACATACTAGATACCATGAACACCATATTGACAAAACCGCCACAGAAGGATTTCAGATTGGTTGGTTTCTTTGAATTTCCACCAATTGAAAGAGTTCCTCCTATCAACCATGGATACATGGTGATACTTGCACAATAATTTGCCAAACTGGTCTCATCATTCTTGTAGATAAAATGCTGATTCAACAATTGAAGATACTTATCAGCTACCTCTTTTCCATACATCTCCTTCAAACGATCAATCAACAATCTACGATTCAATCGAATAAAGTTAGACTTTGGTAATTCACCAATCAAAGTGGCTATATTTTTATTCTCCACATTCGCATTCGCATCATACTTACTTCCAGAGGCTGAATTGGAAGCATTACTATAATCAGTAAGAAATTGTAATTTGTCTCGTACCTCTCGATCCTCTAAGTGCTTTTGTCTATATAAGATATACGATTTTGCCACAGAAAAATATTTCTCCGACATCAAAGAAAATTCCACCTGATTTTGAATTTCCTCTACACTCATCCCATTGTGAATGCTCAATCTACCCAATATGTCTGTTAAAATCTCTTGGGTTGCGAAACTGCCTACTGATAAAAATGCACGAGACACAGCATTTTTTATTTTATCAACAGAAAAAGGCTCAGCCTTCCCATCTCGTTTTACAATAAAAATATTTCCACTCATTATAATTATAGTTTTACTTATATATTTTACTTAATTTACATAAACTACCTGATAAGATAAATCTTACCTATACACTTAACTATCTATGTTGCATCTTCAGAAAAACAATCAAACTACTTACTATTCCTTAATTTTAGGGCTTTCAATTTTCTTTCGAAGCACAAAACAAAAATAGGGATATAATTTTAATAATTACATCCCTATTCAATTAAGTTATTAACAAAATAATAATCAACTCATAATCAGTGGTTTATAAATTTACTTTGTATTCAGTTCCTTATTACCATGCAAATTTAAACATCACACACACTCTATTGTTCATCACATCTCGGTCAGCCTCTACCCTACCAAATTCATCTGGTTTATCACCATATCCAACCGTTGTCAATTCATACTCAGCACCTACCGTGAACTTATTAATATTGTATGAGATCGCAGGACATACACGCCAGATGTAATCAATATTCGATGCACCATTCACATAGAATAATTTATCTTTATCAATCAACGATTCTGACATACCTAAATTCTTAAAGAAGCCACCGAACAAATTCACTTTCCACTTCTTTCCGTATGATAAATCTATATACGTCGTGAAATTACGCAATGGTTTATATTCCAAACTACCATCTTCGTTTTTCGCTGTAGCACCATATCCACTCATCATGTTCAAATGAGCTGTATTCTGTCCAAACAATGCCTTCCAGTTCAACGCAAACAACTTATGAGAGTAGTTAATGAATAAGATTGGAGAAGCCGAGAATGCATACTCTTTAACAATACGTTTGGTTGTTGCTATTGATGTATCCTGACGTGTACCAATTTCTTTAATCGTGTTATCATCATTAAATAATGTATCTGGCACAGTCGAAATAGCAGTATATTCACATTCCATTGTTGTACGAGGTCTCAATCTGATCATATCCAACCCCGCACCAATCTGGAATCCCTTCTCGTTAGCATAATCCATACCAACAAAAATCTCAGGCAAGATACCTTTATTTAAATAATCCTCTGTTTTACCATTAGGACCAACTGACTTATATTGCAATTGCCACAAAGCAGCAAGTGTAAAGCGCATTTTTGCAACCGTATAATCATATCTCAACTGAGGCGAACGGCTAAAAGGCTCGAATGGAGAACCTGAAGCCAGACCTAAAACATCAGGAAGTGTACCTGACATTGGATGCCATGCCTGTCCTGCCAACAACGAGTGATGCTCCCATTTCAACTTCATATAAGCTTGACGAATACGAAGCATTGTCGTGCTAGAAGCAAATCCACAAAAATCTGTCTCGATTTTTGCCGAAAGATCAGCATTCAACACACGAACACCCAACACATCTAAACCTAAACGTGATGTGATAGCCAAAAAAGTAGCTGAAGATATATCATTTAAATCCTCATCATGCGTTTCATTCCAACTTTCATCTTTTGGAATCTGGTTGTACAAACCTGCATTAGATTGAATATTTTGACGAGAGTCATAATAAAAATAGTTACGAACAAACCCATAAGGTTTGAATTTCACCTTTCCTCCATTCTTCTCCTTAACTAAATCTGGAGTTGATGGTTCCTCTGCGATAACCTTTGCTACAATGGTATCTTGTGCGGACAAAGTACATAACGACAACACAGTCGCTACAGTCAAGAAAAAACGTTTCATCATTTCCTTTATTAAAACAGACAACGAGCGATGGATATTCATCCACACTCGTAGTCCATTTGTCTTTATTTTAATTAATTTAACAACCCACTGAAATTGAACAACACGAAGTATCCGATAATCAAACTAATGATACCGACGAAGATACCCACTGTTGCCATCTGACTCTGCTTAATAAATCCTTTTGAATAAGCAATTGCATTAGGAGGTGTAGAAATTGGCAACGACATAGCAAATGATGCTGACAATGCCAAACCGACAATCAACGTAGTAGAACCTCCGAATGGTTCCAATTTTGCTGCCATAACAGGATCCTGTGCCAATGCACAGAAGATAGGAATCAACAAGGCTGCAGTAGCTGAGTTTGACATAAATGTTGACATCACCAAACACAATACACCAGAACCCAATATCAAGGCCAATGTTGACCATGTATCAAATGGAATAGAACCTACAATATGCTTAGACATAGTGACACCATCAGGACCGATTTTACCTTCCAAACCAACGCCTAATGCAAAACCACCAGCCACAAGCCAAAGCACATCCCAATCAATCTTTGCTAAATCCTTCTTCTCAAAAACACCTGTGATACAGAACACTGCGAATGGAATCAACGCTACGACATTAGCATTAACACCCAGCAATTCTTTACCAAACACCCATAATAATATGGTAATTGCAAATGTGAAATACACAACCATCGCTTTAGGGCTCTTGTCAACCTCTCCTTCCAATTTCACCTCAATACTTTCTTGTTTTACAGGGAAGAACTTGCACAAGAACATCCATGCACAGAATAAGATTAACATAGCAACGGGAACCATCACCATCATCCAAGTTCCGAAACTGATATTAACACCTATCTTTTCCAACCAACCTACAGCTACCACATTTGGAGGGGTTCCAATAGGAGAACCGATACCACCAATATTAGCTGCAACCGGAATAGACAATGCCAATCCTACGCGACCCTTCTCATCTGTATCAGGCATCGTAGCTAACACTGGAGTCAAGATGGCAATCATCATCGCTGCCGTAGCTGTATTACTCATAAACATAGAAAGAAGAGCCGTAACAACCAAGAAACCAAGCATCACGAATTTAGGTTTCGTTCCAAATGGCTTTAAGATAGCTCTAGCCAACGTAGCATCCAACTTATATTTTGTTGCAGCAATAGCCAACACAAATCCTCCCATGAAAAGCATTACTGTAGGATCTGCAAATGCTGCCATTATAGCTTTACTAGAAAGTTTCTCTCCGACTTCACCATCCATAAAAGATAGCATACTATTGGATGTGGTCAGCAACATCAGCACCATCACCACCACGGAAGTACCCCAAATAGGAATTGGTTCCAGAATCCACATAATAGCCGCCATGACAAAAATAGCAATAATTC
This sequence comes from Paludibacteraceae bacterium, assembly GCA_045113275.1. GTDB lineage: Bacteria > Bacteroidota > Bacteroidia > Bacteroidales > Paludibacteraceae > UBA1181. Next base: position 52,643 of record JBGUIU010000362.1, on the reverse strand, counting down.
TTTGCTCCACCACCGTCAATCCTGGGACACCGAAAGCAGTTGTAGGAAGCAGCCACACCAATAACGTCACAAAAATAGTTGCGGCAAATCCAATAATTTTTTTACGATCCATAATAATTTAAATTATACCTTTTCTCTTTATTTTTTTAGTTTTCAAAAAACTCCGCAAATGTATAAAAAGCGCATAAAATATACAAAAGGAATTTTAAAAGATTTCAACAATTTTTCAATTCCCCCACCAGTCAAAATTTTATTTTTTTAACATTCTTACACATTTTATAATATTTTCAGCAATTCTAATTTTTAAAATTGCAAAATAAAAAAATCTAATGTATCTTTGCGACAAATATGGCTCAAAAGCGAAGTCAATATTTTTTTTGAAATAGTAACAATTTAATCAACTTTAAGAAGGTTGAAAATCGAAAGGGTATAGACGCAGACATTGTAGAGTGAATTATATATAATAATGTGTTTTGCACGCGTCTATCCTGAAAAAATGTTTTGTGTATGATATCTAAAATTCTGGTTGCCAACAGAGGAGAAATTGCCATGCGTGTGATGCGTTCATGCAAAGAAATGGGCATCAAAACTGTAGCAGTCTACTCAGAGGCCGACCGCACATCGAGACACGTTTTTTTTGCTGATGAAGCAATTTGCATTGGTCCTGCGCAGTCATCTGCAAGTTACCTAAACATCGACAACATCATTGCTGCAGCAAAAAAATTCAATGCTGATGCTATTCATCCCGGTTATGGTTTTCTTTCAGAGAATGCTGGTTTTGCAGAGCGCTGTGAAAAAGAAGGTATTATTTTCATTGGTGCGCCTCACCAAGCTATCTTGGATATGGGTGACAAAATCACAGCTCGAAAATTAATGATTGCTGCTGGAGTTCCTGTTGTTCCGGGTACGGAAAGCCCTCTTCAATCTTATGAAGAAGCGCTTGAAACAGCACAGAAAATAGGACTTCCTGTCATGATCAAAGCCTCTGCAGGTGGTGGTGGAAAAGGCATCCGAATCATCCGAGAAATCAACGAATTAAAAAATGCTTACGATAGTGCTATTTCCGAAGCAGTTTCTTCCTTCGCCAATGGTACAATCTATATGGAGAAGCTCATTGAGCATCCTCATCACATCGAGTTTCAAGTCTTAGCCGACAAACATGGAAATGTAGTTCATCTATTTGAACGCGAATGCTCTATACAAAGAAAGCACCAGAAGGTGATTGAAGAGACCCCATCTCCTATCATGACCGATAAAGTCAGAAAAGAAATGGGTGCTATTGCTGTTAAAGCAGCTAAAGCGGTTAAATATGAAGGTGCCGGCACCATTGAATTCATGGTTGACGACAAACTGAATTATTATTTCTTAGAGATGAATACTCGTTTACAAGTGGAACACCCTATCACTGAAGAGGTTTTGGGTATCGATCTTGTAAAAGAACAAATAAAAGTGGCTAGCGGTGAGGTCTTACGTTTCAAACAAGAAGACTTATACCAAAGAGGTCATGCTATTGAATGTCGTATCTGTGCTGAAGATGCCGAAAATGGATTCACACCAACTCCGGGCATCATCAAACTGATGACAGAACCTTCTGGAATCGGTGTTCGTGTAGATAGTTTCTGCTACGAAGGATATGAGATTCCTATCTATTATGATTCCATGCTCAGCAAATTGGTGGTGTGGGCGGCAAACAGAACATATGCTATCGAACGTATGCGTCGCGTACTATACGAATACAAGATAACTGGAACAAAAACCAATTTGTCTTATTTAAGAAAAATCTTGGAAGTCCCTGATTTTATCAAGGGACATTACACCACATCTTTCCTAGAAGACAACAAGAAAGTCTTAGAATCAATCACATTAGAAGATGAATCAGAAGAAGTTCACAAAGCCGAGGATATCGCAGCGATTGCAGCTTATTTTGATTATCTAATGAACGAAGAAAGACCTGCCATCTGTGTCAATGACAACCGTCCAATCAGCAGATGGAGAGATTTCGGAAAACGTACAATTCTAAGATCATTATAATAATGTAAGAGACTTTCTCTTGCTAAAAAATAACCACAAAAAAAGAACGTATGAAAATAAAAGTCGGAAACAAGATCAAAGAAATTTCCCTTATAAACAAAGAAAACAACAAAGTGGAAATTTTGGTGGACGATAAGACATACAACCTAGACATTGTTATGGCCGAAAATGGACTTTGCTCCATCATAACAGAAGATGGCCATTCATACAATGCAGAATTAAAACCAACAAGCAACAACAATCAAAACTATACTGTCAGTGTGGCGTTCAACACATTTCCAGTAGAGATCATCAGTCCATACCAATATGGAGCAAAGAAAGCTAAGTCAAGCGAAAAGCAAGATAAGATCTTCTCTCCTATGCCTGGTAAGGTTGTTCGTATATTGGTTAAAGAAGGCGAAATTGTAAAAGCAGGCAGTCCTGTAATCATCATTGAAGCAATGAAAATGCAAAGTGAATACAAAGTGAAGGATGACTGCATGGTAAAGAAAATATTAGTAAATGAAGGTGACAATATAGCAGGAAATCAATCCTTGATTGAATTATGCGAAGCACCTGAGGAAGTACAAATCTAAAAGAAAGGAGAAAAATGGAATCTTCTAACGAAAGATTTTTAGAATTAAATCGCTTAGCTGAAGCTGGTGATGCAGCCCGAATAGAAAAGCAGCACAAAGCTGGCAAGCTAACAGCAAGAGAACGTATAGCTATCCTTTTAGACAAAGGAACATTTGTTGAAATTGATAAATTTGTAATTCACCAATGTCATAACTTTGGTCTTGACAAACAACAATTAGCAGGAGACGGTATCGTTGGTGGATACGGAAAAATAGATGGTCGTCTTGTATATGTATATGCATATGACTTTACCGTATTCGGAGGATCATTAAGTCGCACCAATGCTAACAAAATTGTCAAATTACAAAACCTAGCATTGAAGATGGGTGCTCCTATTATCGCACTAAACGATTCAGGTGGTGCTCGTATTCAAGAAGGTGTATCTAGTTTAGCAGGTTATGGAGATATTTTCTACCAAAACACAATTGCTTCTGGTGTGATTCCGCAGATATCTGTCATTCTAGGTCCTTGTGCAGGAGGTGCTTGTTACTCACCAGCATTGACTGACTTTATTTTCATGGTAAAGAATCACAGTCACATGTTTGTCACAGGTCCTGAAGTTGTCAAGACCGTAACACACGAAGAAGTAGATAAAGAAGAATTAGGCGGTGCATCAGTTCACAATTCCACAAGTGGTGTAGCTCACTTCTTAGGGGAGACTGAAGAAGACACGTTGATGATGGTTCGTGAATTGCTAGCATTTTTACCATCTAACAACATGGATGATGCGCCAAATGCTCCTTATTCATCTAATCTCGAACCGAACGGAGCCGACTTGGACAACTTTATTCCAGCCGATCCAAGCAAGCCATACGACATGAAAGAGTTGATTGAGAGTGTTGTTGACGGTGGCTACTTCTTCGAGATTCAAGAGAACTTTGCTCCTAGCATCTTAGTTGGATTTGCTAGAATAGAAGGTAAAGTAATCGGTATCGTAGCAAATCAACCTGCCTTCCAAGCAGGTGTGTTAGATATCGACACATCTGACAAAGCGGCAAGATTCATTCGTTTCTGTGACTGCTTCAGTATTCCGATTGTATCCTTCGTAGATGTTCCTGGCTTCTTACCAGGTTGTACACAAGAGCACGGAGGTATCATTCGTCATGGTGCAAAGATTGTTTATGCATACGTTGAAGCAACAGTTCCTAAAATAACCGTCATCACCAGAAAAGCATACGGAGGAGCCTACATCGTTATGTCTAGCAAGCACACTGGAGCTGACGTTAACTTTGCATATCCAAATGCGGAAATCGCCGTAATGGGTCAAGAAGGAGCTGTAAACATTCTATATAAGAAAGTCAGCGACGAAGAAAAAGACAAAGCAAGAAAAGAATACGAAGAGAAGTTCTCTAATCCTTATAGAGCTGCTGAATTAGGATATATTGATGAGATTATACTCCCATCAAAGACCAGAGAGAAACTCATCCAAGCATTGGATATGACGCATACAAAGATAAGAGCCAATCCAGCGAAAAAACATGGCAATATACCACTATAACAAGCCATTACAATTACAAAGGAAAGGGATTAATGGAAACATTGATCCCTTTTCTTCTAAAACACCCCTAAAAAAAGGGCTAAATATTTACGCAAATAAAAAAAAGTTCTTAAATTAGCAACGTTTTTTTATGGCTTAAAATTGTATTAAATAAACAACATTAGTATAAATTTAAATTTATTTATTTATGAAGAAAGTAGGTTTACTCGCTTTAGCCGGTTTAATGGCTATGGGATCTGCATTTGCAGAAGAAATTTACATCATCAAGGATGGACAGTTGGTAGATGGTTACAAAGCTGTTCCTCAAGATGGAGAAGAAGTAATTGAGTTCGGTGCTGCTGCACCAGATGGTAGCGTAGCTGCTGCATTCACTCACAATGCTCAATGGAAAGATTACATGATTGATCTTTCTGCTAACAGAGTCGATATGACAAAAGCATGGTATCTATGTATTGAATACATGGCAACTGAAGAAATCATGCAAGCAGAGACAGGTGATAACGAAGCAGGTTTAGGATATTCAAAATTGTACGAAGGTAAAAACCCATTGTTCCACTTTGGATTCTTTGCTTACGGTGTTTCTCACAACGGATTAGACATCAACAAAGCTGACGGTCGTGCTCGTATCGACGGAAAAGGTAACCAAAAACCTAACGAATGGATTAAAGAAAGCAGACTTGTTTACGCAAATTCAAAGCACATGGCAATGGATACAATGTTAATCGGATGTGCTAGAGAAATTGCTTCTGGATTAATTGAAGACAAAATTTTCATCAAAAATTTGAGCTTGAAGCCATGGGGTGATCAATGTAGCAGACCATTCTACACAGAGAACTTCTCAGGAAATGTTAACGGATGGGAAGATGGTGACTTGAACCTTTCAACTGCTGATCAAATGATTGGTGGATACGCAATCAAAACATCAAAGAATTCTGCTATCAGAAGATGGCAAGATGGTGGTTACGGAACAGATGGTGCAATAACTGGATTCTACGATGATGAAATGCTTCACGCACTACTTGTTAACAATGCAGATACTGCTTCTGTTATCGAAGGTATCGAATTGCCAAACAATCACAATGGTAAGATCGTTGTTAATGCATTGTTTGCATTCCGTTGGTTTGAAGGAACAACATTCTATGAAGAGACAACTCCAGCTGCTGACAAGAAGATCGGTGCTTCTATCACATTTGACAACGGAGAAACAGTAAAGATCTTCGATCAAGAAATTCCTGCAGAGTGGACTGAATTGGAAGAAGAAGTTAACGTTCCTGATGGAGCTAAGACTTTCTCAATCTCTTTCAAACAAGACAAACACAACTTCATCGTTGATAACTTGCAAATCGGTACTTGTGCTGCAGGTTTGGAAGTTGAAGAAGCTGCTATCGAAAGCGCTGTTATCTATGCAACTGACGAATTGGTTGTTGTAGAAGGTGTTGAATATACAGACATCGAAGTATTGAACTTGAATGGTGTAGTTGTAGCAAATGCAAACATCTCTGGTTTGAATGCAGGTGCATACATCGCAAAAGTTTACACTGCAAACGGTGTTATCTCTCAAACAATTATCAAGAAATAATTTCTGATTAGATAATACATCTGAAGGCTGGCTAATTGCCAGCCTTCTTTTTTTTTGCCATCATGATAAATTATGATTTTTTTTTAATATTTAATTCATACATTTGCATACAAAATAGAATCGAATGAAACAAGCGAAATTATTATGGATAGTTTGTGTATGTATGCTGCACTCGCTGACACTTAATGCCCAAAAAGTGGGCTTGGTATTAAGCGGTGGTGGGGCAAAAGGCTGCACACACATAGGCGTAATAAAAGCTTTGGAAGAGAACAACATCCCAATAGATTATGTGGCTGGAACTTCCATGGGCGCAATCGTAAGTTCATTCTATGCAATGGGTTATACTCCAGAAGAGATGGAAGATCTGGTGACATCCGAAATATTCTTCACTTGGTTGAAAGGACAGATCGATGACAAAAACAAATTCTACTTTAAATCAGAGGAAGAGACGCCAGAGTTCATATCATTCAAAATGACAATTGATGATTCTCTTAATGTCAAACCATTTCTTCCTACCAGTTTTGTTTCTCCTGATCAAATGAATCAAGCTTGCATGTATCTATTCTCGCAAGCCACAACAATCTGCAAAGGTGATTTTGACAGTTTATTCGTTCCTTTCCGATGCATCGCAACCGATGTCTATGAAAAAAAAGCACACGTCCACCGAAGTGGCGATTTAAGTGATGCTGTGCGGTCATCAATGTCTTTCCCTTTCGTATTCAAGCCTATTCGTGTAAACAACCATCTCATGTTCGACGGTGGAATGTACAATAACTTCCCTATCGATATCATGAAAGATGAATTGAAAGCCGACTATATCATTGGAAGCTCTGTCAGCGATAATCCTGATGCAACAAAAGAAGACGATCCATTTGCTTTACTTGAAAATCTTATTATGCAAAGGACCAACTACAATCTTTCTGCCGAAGATGGCTTCCTTTTAGACTTTCACTACACTGATGTATCCCTTCTTGATTTTGAAAAAGCAAGATACCTTATCCAAAGAGGATATGACAGTACCATCGCACATATAGATGAGATAAAAGCAAGAATCAATCGTACAGCTAACATAGACACTGTCAACGCTCGCAGATATGCATTTAGACAGAAAAAGCCTCAACTGATATTTAAAAACATCATCATCAATGGTGTCAAACCACACCAAGAGAGATACATTGAGAAGAGTTTCCATACAGGAAAAGACTACTTCACTTTTAACAATTTCCGTAAAACATATTTTAAACTTCTTTCCGATAAAAAAATCAGTGAGATTATTCCGCACGCACGATATAATCCTGAAACAGAAGCATACGATCTAATATTGGATGTGACACTCAATGATCAATTCAAATTCTCATTTGGAGGAAACATCTCCTCAACCACGTCCAATCAACTATATGTCGGCGCAAAATATTTAGGAATCAAAAACCTATCTTATGATCTTTCATTAGATGGACAAATCGGTATTCTCTATAAAAATACCCATTTCTTAGGTAGAATTGATTTCCCTTTTCAATTACCTTTTTGTATTAAATTGATAGGAGACATTAATCATTTTACCTATTCCTCCAAACAATATGCCTTTTACGAAACCGATATTCCAACCGAAGCTTATAGTACAGAGTTTTACTTTAAGACAAAAGCTTGCATCCCTTTCTTTTTAAAAGGGCAAGTAGAACTGGGTATGGGTATCGGAAAAATCAAAAACAAGTATCATGGTCCCTACTCAACTGACATAGACACATTCGATAAAACAGAATACATATTAGGTGTGGCTCAATTGCAGTATAAACACAATTCATTATCCCATAAACAATATCCTATATACGGGACGATGGCAAAAATAAATGTTCAGGGTATATTCGGAAAGAAAAAATACAACCTAGAGGATTTCCCATTCAATCATGACGCCTACGGAATGAAAACCACCTATTGGATGCAGCTATCAGCATTGTATGACCATTATTTCTCTATCGGAAAACATTTCTCCCTTGGTCTGATGGCAGAATGCATCTATTCAAAACACGAATTAGAGGGGAACTACATGGAAACATTACTGATGGCACCCTCTTTCACTCCTACAAAACATTCCATGATGGTGTTTAATACCGCTTTCCATGCCAACACTTTCTATGCCGCTGGACTCAAACCGATATATATCATAAACGATATGTTTCATATCCGATGGGAAAGCTATGTTTACGCTCCTCATAAGGCTATCATACCAACCGCCATGTTCCATGCCACCTATGACAAAGCATTTGAAAAAGTATATGCACTCAGCGAAATCACTGCTGTAGCGCAATTAAAGTATATCACAGCCGGTGTATATTTCAATTGGTACAGCTATCCAGATAAAAACTGGAACGCTGGTCTCAACATAGGCTATCTACTATTCCACGAGAAATTGATTGAATAGTTTTTTACAAAAAACATTTGATGAATTAACTCGAATATCGTATATTTGGAGAACTTTATACAAATTAGAAATCTAATATTAAAAACATGAGACGTTTATTGTTCTATCTCACACAACTACTAATCACAATTTGTTTAGTTACTTCTTGTACAAAAGAAGAGGGAGAAGGAGGGAAAGGTTCTATTTACGGAGTTGTTCATAAAATTATTGATGAAGGAGAAATCGCCTACCGCAGTCTATACATAACGGTTGGTGAAATACCTCAGACTGTCACTGAATTTTATTTTGTTCGTGACACCGTACCTGCGAAGAAGGAAGATGTATTCATCATCTATGGTGATAATCAATATGGGTACGATGACAAAACAAGTACTTCTTATGATGGATCATTCTGTTTCAAATATTTGAATGATGGTAACTACACATTGTTCACCCTATCTGATTCAACATACGACAAACAAAGCAATATCGCCCAAGTCAACATTGATAACAGCAACTCTGTTTATGCAGGAGACTTTTATATCTATGATGGTAAAAACTCTGGAAAGTGTGGTATTGTAGGTAAGATAGAGGCAAAATATAAAAATGCTACTTCATTTATAAATGGAGTCGGACTTCGTGTTTATTACCAGAAGAAAGGATCTGTCACTAACTCTGACGAACGCTCTGATGGGAATGGGCTCTATAGCTTTTCCAAACTAGACCCTTACACGACATACATCATCTACGCAGAAACTGAGCCAGATAAAGACGAAGGAATAGGAGCTGCATCAATAGAAATCACAACGGGAGCTCCTGGTACAATCACATTAGTTCCTGAAATTCTTTACGTATTTATCTATTGATATGAATTATTCATTTAGATTCGTATAATACAAAAAGCGGTCACATTATGTAACCGCTTTTTATTTGAAAAATATGATGGCAGATAAACAAGAGTATCAACTTACAGATTTTTTACCCACCACAAAAAAGGAATTGGAAATCAGACATTGGGATGAAGTTGATGTCATTCTATTTTCTGGTGATGCATACGTTGACCATCCCTCCTTTGCGGGTGCTGTGGTTGGACGTATATTGGAACATGAAGGTCTCCGAGTAGCCATTATTCCACAACCTAACTGGAGAGATGACTTGAGAGATTTCAAGAAGCTAGGAAGACCTCGATTGTTTTTTGCCATATCGGCAGGTTGTATGGATTCAATGGTCAATCATTACACTGCCAACAAAAGACTTCGTTCGGATGATGCTTACTCTCCCAATGGGGTAGCCGGCTTTCGTCCAGATCGAGCAACCATCGTATATTGTTCAATCCTAAAAAATTTATTTCCTGATGTTCCTATCATAATAGGTGGCATAGAAGCCTCTCTTCGTCGTGTCACACACTATGATTACTGGGATGATGAATTAAAGCCCTGCATTCTACAAGACTGCAAAGCTGATCTTCTCATCTACGGCATGGGAGAACTACCGCTTAAGGCAATTGTCAAAGAATTAAAAGCGGGAAAAAAGGTATCGGAACTCACAGATATTCCTCAAACAGCTTATCTGACAGAAACATCTAACATACCTGAATCAACGGCAGAGACATTCACCCTCTTCTCTCACCTAGAGTGCTTAAAAGATAAAATGAAACAAGCGAAAAACTTCCGTGTTGTTGAAGAGGAATCTAATAAATTAGTAGCAAGGAGACTGATACAAGGAGTGGACAAGACTCACTCCGTGGTCATCAATCCTCCATTCCCTCCGATGTCCACCAATGATATAGATGCCACCTACGAACTACCGTTCACTCGTCTTCCCCACCCTAAATACAAAGGGAAGACAATACCCGCCTATGACATGATCAAATTTTCAGTCAACATCCACCGCGGATGTTTCGGCGGCTGTTCGTTTTGTGCCATCTCTGCTCATCAAGGGAAATTTATCTCCTCTCGTTCAGAAGAATCCATCATAAAGGAAGTGACACTTCTCACTCATCATCCTGAATTCAAAGGATATATAAGTGATTTAGGCGGGCCTTCTGCGAATATGTACAAAATGAGAGGAAAAGATGCTTCATTATGTGCTAAATGCAAACGATATTCCTGCCTTCATCCTATCGTTTGTAAAAACATGAATACAGATCACTCCACTCTACTTGAATTGTACAAAAAGGTGGACAAGCTACCTCTCATCAAAAAAACATTCATCGGAAGTGGTGTACGATACGACCTGATTCTTTGTAATGGCTCAGATGAAAAAGAGAATCAAAGTCACCGTCTTTATATGGAGGAACTTATAACCAACCATGTATCAGGAAGACTTAAGGTGGCTCCAGAACATACATCCGACAACGTATTAAAGCTAATGAGAAAGCCTTCGTTCAAACAATTCGAAGACTTCAAAAAACATTTCGACAGGATAAACAAAGAAAACGGCATGAACCAACAACTCATCCCCTACTTTATTTCCAGTCACCCAGGATGTACACAGGAAGATATGGCAGAATTAGCCTGTATCACCAAAAATCTTGATTTCAAACTCGAACAGATTCAAGATTTCACCCCTACGCCGATGACTCTCGCCACCGAAATTTATTACACCGGCATCCATCCATATACATTAGAGAAAGTATGGACCCCTCGCTCAAAAGAAGAAAAACTAGAGCAACGGAAGTTCTTTTTCTGGTATAAGAAAGAGAATCAACGAAGCATCATCAATGATCTTCGGAAAATGAATCGTGAAGACCTGATTCAACAATTGTTCTCGAATCATGCCAATCACAATTCGGCACCTCATTCAAACAATTCTCCCAAAGCATCCTTTAAGAACTCTAAAGAGGCTTCATTTAAGAGTTCCTCTAAGCATGAATCATCTCAAAGGTCCAATGCCTCTTCTAAACCATTTTCAAAACATGAAGGGCAAAAGAATGGCATGAGAAATAACAATACATCAAAACGCAAACGATGAAACTAAAAATCATAATTGAAAATACGGTCTTCCAATCTGATGCAAAAGCAGAATTAGGATTTTGTCTCTACATTGAAACAGATGACAACCACAAGATATTATTTGACACAGGACAGACAGATCTATTTGCATACAATGCAAACCTATTTGATATAAACATCAATGAGATTGATTCATTGGTACTGAGCCATGGTCATTATGACCATACAGGTGGATTAGAGAAATTTTTACAACTAAATAATCATGCGGATATTTATATCAAAGAAGGATATGACAAACCTAAATTTAACAAGGTTGGAAAATATATCGGCATACCAACAACCCTTCAACTTCCAAAGGATCGACTTCACATCACCAAAGAAATTACACAAATAGCAGAAGGAATATACATCATACCAGATGTTAAAATATACGATGCGAAAGAGACCCATTTTACACATCTAACGGTTCGCGAAGGTGATAATGTAAAAGAAGATTCATTTGAAGATGAGCAATTCCTCGTCATTCAAAAAAACAACAAAATGAGCCTTGTAAGCGGATGTGCACACAGAGGGATTGTCAACACAATTCAAAGTGCTTTAGAACACTTCAATAATCCTATCGATTTAGTCATAGGTGGATTTCACACACTACACGAGGATGAACAGACCATTCATCAATTAGCCCAAAAATTAAATCAGTTATCCATTGACAGGATCATCGCCTGCCATTGCACGGGAATTGATCAATATGCCCAACTAAAGAATGAGTACAAAGGAACTATCCAATACGGACATGTTGGATTAAACACATACCTATAGAATAGAGAAACTGAGGTGCAGGTAAAGGTCGTTTTTCAAGTCACATCACTCTTTTTTGTCTTTCTTTTTCGCTTTTTCTTTCTCTTTTTTAGTTTTCTCCTTCTTCTCATCACGTTTTAAAGCATTCCAATACGATTTGAGCAATCCAGAAAAAGTATCAAACTCCTCTCGATAAACCACACCTAATCCTTGTGTATTCGGAGATTGTTTGAAATAACTATTATTTGAGCGATTAAATCCTTTTGTTCTGAGTTTTCCAGACTTATTCAGTTTATATTCAATATCAAAATCGACAATGCTATTAGAGATGTTTTCAGCATCTGCCACCTCATCTCTGTATCCGAAATTACCATTTAAAATCAACCGATCATTTAAAAACTGAGTTGAAAGAGCCACATCAAACTCACTTGACGTGACAGTTCCATCCGCACCCGTCGAGGTTGGACGATAATTGAATCCGATATTAACATCTTGCGTCATTTTCGAGATCCAGTTTGAAAGCTGAGAGGACAATGTAGAGAAACCAACAGATGACAACTCAGTCGTTGCCTCTACACTTTTGTCCAAGTTATAGAAATGGCCTAATGCCATGAGCGAAGCAATATTTCGATTCATAGCCTCTTCTGTGTTGATTTGGCTTTTCAACTGACTACGCACATCATCGTCAGAATTAGGCAACTCGATATCAAACTTAATATTAGGCGATGTAATTGTGCCGGTCAAGTTCATCAGGCAGTTGACCATCGTCGTATTAGATGCAATCATAGGATCATCTATAATATCACTCAAGGAAGCATTTAACGAATACTTCGCCTTAATGTTTATATCGGCTTGATATGGACTACCCGTCCACTGAACCGTACTACCAGAAATAATATCAAACTTTCGAGAGATAATACTTTGGATCGTAAATAGGTAGTCTCCTTTTGCTATTTCATAGCCACCATACATCTTAAAGTCATTTTCTTTTAGATTATACAACAATCGGAGTGAGCCAGATCCATTCGCACGAATCACATCACCTTGTTGCTGATCCATGATCAGATGAACTTGAGCATCCGGTGTAGCTTCCAGATCCACCACTAATTGAATATTGGTTGATGTCTTTGTCTTTTGTTCATTGATCTGCTTTATTTTTTCTCTTCGTAATCGTCTTTTTTCCTGCATCGTCTTGTTCTCTTCCGACTCAACAAACGTAACGAAATTACCATCCTTAACAGAAGAAACGCCTTCAATCGGAATGATCATCATCGTATTAGGCATTGTTTTCATTGCCAATTCTATATTGACAGTTTCAGGTGTTCCTGAGAAATGCGCTTTCCCCTTTGCATAAGCCTTTCCGTAGAAGGTTTCATTATCCTCTTCTTTCGTGTTCATTATCAGCAGATTATTACAATCCAAATCGAAAGCGAACTTAATATTTCGGAAAGCATCATGCAGCAACATACCTGAGATGACGCCGTAATGACCTTCCGTGTCATACAACTGAGTCTGATTCAACTCAATCGTGTGAGGGGTCAATTTAACAGAATCAGATAAGACAAAAGATGTTTTAAGAAAATCTACATCAAAGGCCATATCCTTCACATAAGTCATTCCTTCCAATCCAATATTACCGAACTTACCATAAGCAGCAATATCACCACTCACCGTTCCTGTATTGTTTTGCAATACATTCTTTAAATATTTACGAAGGAAGCCCATGCTGACATCCTTTAACTTTCCGCCAATATATAACGAGTCATTACCGAGGAACACACCGCCGTGAAGCTTTGACTTGGACAGATTTGTATTATCCTTATATGGTGATAATAATTCCGCATTAAAATCAATACACTTCTCTTTATCTTTCCAAGCCGATACAATTGACATGTCTCCCAAGACACAATCATTAATTTCACTATCATAAACATACAAATCGCCCTTAAAATATGGCATGTCAAACAATTTAAACAGGAAGACATCACCATCAGCCACACCATTAAAAGAGATATCATCATTCGCAATTATATCACTGATATAACCCAAATACAAATCACTGAAATGAACATTTATACTATCAGATGCAACAGATGAATTCACACCATTCACATATAAGTATTGTGTGCCATGACTAAATTTAAAGCTATCTACAGAAATCCACTTCTTGTCTAACACAATCGAACTCTCTTTTATCGTCCATATCGTATCATTCATGATGATATGAGAAGGTGAAATATGAATATCCGCTGTAAGTCCTTCACCTTTTACATAATCCTTAAATAATGTTTCCAACTTCACTTTACCGCTATATGTCTCCTCCACTGAATTACTGAAATTGAAATCCATATTCACATCATTGTTCTTAGCATCCGTATTTAGCGAAAGATAATATGGGCGACGAGAAGTGTTTTTAGGATGATAATCCATCCTACACATCAGTTTCAACTGATCATAAGGGTTCTCACATAACAATACTACATTTCGAAGAGTTGACTCACCTTTCTTAACATATGGAGCCTCTAAACGAACTCTGAACTTATGAGTCAACTCATTGACAAACCCCTTCAACCTCGCTTCATCTTCCACCACCAACGGCATCGGATAAACATCATGAATAGGGTCTAAATTTTCGATAGAAAAATCATACGTGAAATTATTAATCCTACCATTTTTGGACACGACCTTCTTTTCATCCTTCACCACGGCTGGAAGGTATAGATGTGCGATATTATAAAAGAAAGCAGGAAGGGTGGTCAATGCATATTTACCTTTTATATATCCGTTAATATAATCTGAATATACCGACAACTTTTTATTTTCACCTGGTAAAACAGACGCCGATATACTTAAATTATTCATGATTAACTCTTTCTCCCCTTGAGCAAACACCACATTGTCCAAAGAGAAAGAACCTTCCAGGTCATCCAAATTATTCCCCACAAAATTGGTTTCCACATCAAATGAAAGATGTGTATCTTCGGCACTTTCCATCAAATGAGTCTTTGTCAAATTGAAATCCCTCACATTCGAAGAAAAATGATACAATGGATTTTCTTTTCTTAAATCGGCCTTACCTATGAAACTCAATTCGGCATTAGGATCACTCATTAACAACTTACCGTCAAAGCCATTATTATCAAAATTACCATCCAACCGAATATTCTCGTAACAATAATTCTTATAATAAAACGAATCGACAGCTCCCTGTGCTTTCAGTTTAAAGTTTCGGTCAGACACCTTATGAAGAAGGATATCTGCGTTGAATGTCAAATTGCCTAAATTAGATGCATCGCCAAAGACTTTATTCAAATGACAATCATTAGAATTCACTTTTCCTTCTATCGTATATGAATTGAACTGAAGATCCTGAGATTTCATAGCGACAGATACGTTCAATGTTCCCATATTTGACAGAATCATTCCTTCCGACAGCATATTGGATAAATCACCGTTCAAGGAACCACGATAAGAAATAACACCAAGAGAGTCTAAGGTCTTAGGCAACTGAATATCACGATCCAATGCCACCCAAAGCAAATCCGACAACTCCGAATAATTCGATGATATCTTTTCTACGTTAGCCACCAAACTCATCTTTCTAGCATCTGGATATAAATTTCTCACGGCCATATCTCCCGATATACAAGTAGATTTACCATACTTCATCATCAAACCATTCGCTTGAATATGAGAGAGCGAACCATAAATTTCTCCATCAATCGTAAATGGCTCCTGCAAAAGATCTAATGCAGGATGGAAGACAGAGAAATCAGACAATTTAATCACGGAAGGTGAAAATTGAACTGCCCCACGCAACAGCTCCTGAGGCCTTTTCAATGCCTCATAATGCTGATGATAGAGAATCGATTTCTTTATTTCCAATGAACCATTCGGCGTCTTTAAAACAAATTTCGTCAGATTCACATTCTCATCATTTAAGGCAACCACCGTAGAGATATCATCCACCACGAAACCAGACTGTTCTTTAAATGATATATTATCCACTTTAACATTCAGAGAATCATCTTCATACGTACGGACATACAAGCATCCGTTGATATCATATAATCTCACATCATTCGGATTAAATCTTCCGATCATGTTCTCTGCAACATATGGGTTTTTATAAGAGATCTGACAATCTTCAAACGCAAATGATTCTATATCCATTGTCCATTTTAAAGACAACGTATCATTATTATCAGACTTAAAAGCATCTATAAAGAACTGAAAATTAGGCACCTGTGCAGAATCCACTGAGAGATTCGCCTCCAAGCCTGTAAACTGGATGGTTCGGAACGAGATCTGGGAAGATAACAACCTCCATAAATTGATCGTGACCTTCGTTCGATCCATAAACAACATGGTATCTCGATTCTTATCCTCTACATATACATCCTTCAAAACAAAACTATTAGGGAAATTCCAGTCAATTTCTTCTATAGAAACCTTACTACCAACCTGATGAGAAAGGCTCGTATTTACCATATCAACCACCGAACGCTGCATTCGTTTATTCTGCAACGTCAAATACCCAAATAAGAGAAACAGTAAAAATACTCCTAAGATGGAAAGTAATATGTAAGTAAATCGTTTTATATCAAATCAATATATATTCTATGCAAATTTAACAAATTGTTTTCATGGTATGGACACTTTTATTGTCTGATTTTTGTAATTTTGCAGACGTTTAAAAAAATTTAACGAAATGAGAAAGTCGGTTAATATTTTAGCGATAGAATCCTCTTGCGACGACACATCTGCGGCAGTCTTGAGTGATGGATTTTTATTATCCAATGTAATTGCCAGTCAGAAAGTACATGAAGCGTATGGTGGTGTAGTTCCTGAGTTAGCTTCTCGTGCACATCAACAAAACATTATTCCTGTTGTACATGAAGCAATAAAACAATCAGGCATAAAGAAAGAAGATTTATCTGCCATAGCATTTACCCGTGGACCAGGATTAATGGGCTCGCTATTAGTAGGTACCTCTTTCGCCAAAGGATTATCATTAGCACTAAATATTCCACTTATAGATGTCAATCATCTACAGGCTCATATACTGGCTCATTTCATTCAAGTCAAGGGAGAAGAGAAAGAACTTCCTCAATTCCCTTTCCTCTGCTTATTAGTTTCTGGCGGAAATTCCCAAATCGTGTTAGTGAAAAGTCCCTACGACATGGAAATCACAGGACAAACCATTGACGACGCTGCGGGGGAAGCTTTCGACAAATGTGCGAAAGTGATGGGACTTCCCTATCCTGGCGGTCCTGTCATCGACCGACTAGCAAAAGAAGGAAATCCAAAAGCTTTTCAGTTCCACAAGCCTCAGATACCCAACTACGATTACAGTTTCAGCGGATTAAAAACATCCTTTTTATATCTACTTAGAGATGAACTGAAGAAGAATGCCAACTTCATAGAAGAAAACAAAAACGATCTATGTGCTTCTCTTCAATATACGGTGGTGGATATTCTAATGACTAAATTAAGAAAAGCAGCTAAAGACTTAGGTATCAACCGTGTTGCCGTAGCTGGTGGTGTGTCTGCAAATTCCGCACTTCGCTCTGCTTTCGAAGATTATGCCAAACGATTCAAATGGACAATATACATTCCGAAATTCTCCTATACAACAGATAATGGAGCTATGGTTGCGATAGCAGGTTATTTTAAATATCAAAACAAAGATTTTTGTGATATTTCATTACCTCCATTTTCTAGAGTTGAAATGTAACATACACAAACGGAAACCAGATCTGAAGGATTATAACGAAAGAGTTTGCCATAATATCTTATGACATTCATCGTATCCTTTGATAATAGTGCATCAATTTTTTATATTTGTTAAGTAATAGCATATTATTAAGTTATGATTTGGACAAAACTTATACGTAGAACCATATTATTTATTGGATGGATTGTAGTAACACAACCTATTGATGCACAAAATTTCGATTGCGACGAAGGAACCGTAATATTCAAAGAGGACTTTGGTGGAAATCTTGTTACGGATGCAGAAAGAAGGGAAGACCCATTACCCGATTCAATAAATAGTTTGAACTATTCCAGCCATCTGTGGCGGTTGGGATATGATGCATATAGTCTTAGAAAAGAACCCGTACGAAGGAAAAAACTCGAGGGAGATCCCCCTCACATATACTCTGATTGGTATGCAGATTTTGGCGATCACACACACGAAGACGACCTTCAAAAGGGCTATTTTATGCAGATAGACTTGGATTACCGCACCTCAGTTTACGTGTATAAATTAAACAATCTAGCCCACGATACGCACTTGTATTTTTCGGTATGGGGACATCCCATTAATGCATCCTTTGACGCTCCTATATCCTTGTCCATAGAAGATCCGTATGGAAATATCTATAAGGAAAAAAATTTCTTTATTGATCATGGAAATTATGCATGGCAAAAATTCGAAATGTCTTTCATAGTTCCAGAAGATGGAACTTCCCTTATGTTTAAAGTATATTGTGGTGCATCAGGAAGTGAAGGAGACTTGGCCTTAGATGATATAGAGATACGCAAATGCTCTCCCTCAATAGAAACAATTGCATCCAGTAAAAACGACAATGAAAAAAAGTGGTTTTTCGAAGCTTCTCTCGGTGGAATTTTCAATTCAGGAAACATCAATGATTTAGGATTTAACACGTCTGGTGAAATTAGCAGAAATGACAGTCTTATTTCATTCCTTACCAATTACAAATTCGTCTATAAGAAAGACAATGAAACACTGAGGAATAAAGAACTAAAGGCTTCTATCAAAACAGACATTCTACAATACAACCGATGGTCGCCTTTTGTGGCCATTGAATTCATCACAAACAAATTCAAAGCCTACGATTACAAAATAAGTGCTCTGACGGGTGTCAAATTACGAATATATGATAAACCCGACCTTTGTAGTTATTCCATTAGCGCCGCATTCATGTTCGATCGCGTTAAATATACACCAGAGAAAAGCATCTTAAGTGAACGTAACTATCGACTCTCTCTTCGTCCCAAGATACGGCAAAAAATAGGCGATGTGTTAACCATCAATTGTATATCCTTTTACCAACCTAGTTTCGAGGATTTCAACGATTATATATTTGACACATCCGTCAACTTCGATTGCAAAATCAGTACGCATTTCTTTATCTGTACCGGATTCTATCACGAATATAGAAGCAAGCTCCCAACGGAAGACTATAAACGAAATGATTTCTCAACGGAAGTAGCCCTAACCGTAAAATTCTAATAATTTTATTCGGAATACTTCCATGTAACAATTTAATTTTTTATATTCGCTTATATTAATTAACTAAACAAATAAGCACATGAAAAAATATATATCACTAATAACAAAAAGCCTCTTTATACTATCATTGTCACTATCGGTTTTCTCTTGTACGAAAGAAGAACCAGAGGAACCTATTGACGCTCAGACTACCCTTCCAGGAACATGGGTATGCCAGAAAAAGGTCATTCTAGAATTGGAGGCAGGTTCCACTTGGAGATACAATGAAGTAAGTTCTGATTTTTCAGATGAGTGGGCTAACATACCCTATACATTCGGTTTGGATGGATATTATCTTATTGAATATCGTGCCAGCGATAACTATATTGTAAAATACAATGATCAATATACACTCTCGAAAGATACTATTCATTTCACTAATTTAAATGAGTTTCCATGCCACGATGCCATAGTCTCTTTCAACAGCACATCCAGCATGATCTTCACAACGCATGGAACGAAAAACGGAACAAAGATAAAAACGGAGTATCATTTCTTCAAAGAGAGCACACAAAGAGCGCCAAAAGCATTCAACAGTATTACAGCCTCTCAATCGAAAAGCTATATCTTCTCAGCTGTTAATCGCTCACACATCGCATCATTCAAAATCGAAAGTGTATCAGCGACTACTGCGTTACTGATAATGAATAACAACGAAAACATCACATTATCAAGCAGCAATAGTGTGTTAGTCTTTAATGGCGAAGGATATTTTGCAAAGAGTGTTGATCATATCAACAGTAATGATACAGCATTGTTCTACTTTGACAGCAATAATAAGACATTAAACTCTGCAGATAAAGAGTCTTCTATCATCAACAACGCAGGAGAGATTTTGTTCTGGGAGAAATAAATTAAGTATATCAAACACATTCTTCTATCTAATCTGTACTTACAGGCACAAACAGATAGAAGAATGTGTGTTTTTTATTGACCACATTTCCAATAATTACATTTCAATCCTTTTACACCAGGCTTAACCACGAATAGTTTTCCTGCATCAGGATAATTGCATCCTTTATCTTCTGGCATATACAAAGAGGCTGTTGTGATAAACAACAGATCCATATCGTCCCCTCCAAATGCAACAGAGGCTACATTTAATGCGGGAACATCTATTTTTTTCAATAATTCACCTGTCTGTGGGTTCCAACGTGTCACACAAGCGGCACCCCAATTAGCAACCCATAGCATACCTTCCTCATCCATACAGTTTCCATCCGGAGTACCCATATCGACGGGCAACGAAACGATCTCTTTCCGATTCATTACGGATCCCTCTTTAACATTAAAATCAAAAACTGTGATTTTAGCGGTAGGAGAATCATGGTAATACATCTTTGTACACTCTGGAGACCATATTACACCATTCGATATCGTGACAGAATCCAATATCTTTTCTGAAGACCCATCACAATTGACTTTGAAGAAATTAGCTTTCTTTGGTGTACAATTGGCATCCATCGAACCAATCCACAATCGTCCCATGGAATCACATTTCCCATCATTGTAACGGTTTCCTGCCTCTCTTCCTTCCGGATCTGCTATCAGTGTCAACTGCTCAGATATCAAACTCATCTCATAAACACCATCCTCTAAACCAACCAATACAGTATCTTGTTTATACGGAACTACCGTACCAATCATACGATCCAACTTTATAACTCTATTCATTCCATCTTGAGGGGTATATATCATCAATTTCCCCTGGGTATCAATCCACAAAAGACGATGATATTTATAATCCCATATTGCCCCCTCTCCTACTTGCATCACATCATCTACGACGATACGACACTCATTCTCCTTTAAAACATTCATACTTATTGCGTCCTCTTTTTTCTTTGAATCTGTTTGACATGAAGAAACCATTCCCATCAGGAACAAAAGCCAAACCAACGTTTTATACTTATACATAAAAATTTAGTGGAAACATTTAACAAATTCTATTATATCAATTAAACAAGCCATCCAACTTATGGAAACTAGCAGCAGAACAGAAGACTATCACATCATCTCCTGCCTGAATATGAGTCTGTCCATTGGCAATGAATCCCTCTCCATTTCTAATCACACCACCAATAAAGATATCATTCGGCAGTTTTACATCCATAATCTTACCTTTGGTTATCTGCGATCCTTCTTTTGGTGTCAATTCAACCACCTCGGCATCTACATGCGTCAAACACTTCACATTGTGCACATCTGCATCAAGGGTATATTGATAGATATAACTAGCGGCCAACAATTTTTTATTAATCACCGTACCGATATCCAAACTCTCTGCCAATTGGATATAATCAACATTCTCAATTTCAGCAATTGTTTTTTTCAAGCCAAATCGTTTTGCTGCAATACATGCCAATATGTTGGTCTCAGAGTTATCTGACAAGGCCACAAAAGCATCCATGTCTTCTATATTCTCATCTCTCAGAATGTCCAAATCACTAGTATCCACGTTGATAATCATAGCATTATCGGTTTTTTCCATAAGAGCATTTACCTTCTGCTTATCTTTTTCCAAAACCTTCACATCCATATTATCTGGCATACTCTGAATAGTCTTCATTGTTATATTACCACCCCCTACGATCATTAGATCTTTTACCTGAATCACTTCCTTTCCAGCTTGCTTCCGCACATCTGGAATGTAATCCTTTGTAGTAATAAAATATACAATATCATTCGCTTTTATCTCATCAGCACCTTTAGGAATGATGGTCTCGGAATTCCTACGAATAGAAACGACACGATAGAACTCACTATTTTTCAGGTTCATCAACTTCTGATTGATGATAGGTGCATTCGCCCTAATCTTCATACCAATCAACGTCAATGCACCATTCGAAAACTCCATCCATTGTCTCACCCAATTCATTTTGATAGAGGCAGTTATCTCCTTAGCTGCCAATAATTCAGGATAAATCAAAGCATCTATACCTAAATCATTAAAAAACTTTTGATTCTCTTCAAGTAGGTATTCATAATTATTGATACGTGCCACTGTTTTTTTGGCACCTAATTTATGAGCTAAAATACAGGATGTGATATTTCGACTCTCTATAGGTGTTACGCCAATAAACAAATCTGCATCTTTTGTGCCTGCTTCCTTTAAATCCTGAAGAGCCGTACAAATTCCTTGTACAGCAATCAAATCATATAATTTCTCTATATTCTGTACTTTCTCTCTATCCTCTTCGATCACAACAATATCGTGATTTTCTCTAGAAAGCATCTTTGCCAAATGTGTGCCGACTTCTCCGGCTCCTGCAATAACAATTTTCATATTATATTAGCTTTTTTCATCTACAAAAATAGTGTAACTTTTGTTAATTTGCGACTATCAACTTACCTTTGTCAAAAAAATTCATACGAAAGGATGATAGAAATACTACAATCATTTGACCATGAGGTAATGATACTCCTTAACATAGGGGAACATCATACAATCCATAGTGATTTTTTCTTTTGGACAATCTCCCAAAACTTATTCATCTGGTTTCCTGTTCTAGCATTGTTTTTTTATGTTATAGGAAAGAACAAGCGAAAAGAAGCATTTGCTATCATCGGCTTTTTCATTCTGCTCATCCTTCTTTGTGATCAAATAAGTTCCTCTATTCTGAAACCTTTGATTGCACGACCAAGACCGAGTCACGATCCATTAATTGAATCACTTCTTACTTATGTTTACAATTACAAAGGAGGCGCTTTCGGATTTCCATCCTCTCATGCAGCCAACTGCTTTGGATTCGCCATCTTCAGTTCTTTACTTTTCCGATATAAACCTTACACATTCATGTCCATCGGATGGGCTATTCTATGCTCTTACTCACGTATTTACTTAGGAGTACATTTTCCTTTCGACATTCTCTTTGGTATCATATTAGGTTCGGCCATTGCGTTCGGATGTTATTTCCTTTATAGTAAAATATCCGACAAGTATCTAAGGAAAGAATCTTCCTCATTCAAGAGATATGACACCACACCAACTGGTTATGTAAAAAGAGATATTCGATTAATTATCCTTACGCTTACTACGTTATTATTTGCAGTTGCAATCAGTAGCATGCAAGTACAAGCATAAAATGGCAGAGGAATAACCTCCACCATTTATCATAATTAACTATATCACTTCCCTTCAAACTTTTTCAAGGCGTCTTCCAACGTCATTCCAGCATAGTCCTGGGCGCTGATCCAACGACCACTCTTTTTATCATCTGCAAATGCTCCTAATACCATGCCAGGGATAACAGAATCAGGGTCATTAGGTGCCTTAGGACCTCCTAGATCTGTCCGACACCATCCTGGATCTACCAGATTAATCATCACATCAGTTCCTTCCACTGTAGTACCCAAATCCTTTGTCACCTTATCCAATGCAGCCTTACTGGCTGAATATCCTGCTTGTTGAGGTTCATTTTGAATACCACTTGTTGTGTTTATGATACGTCCAAAACCACGTTTTATCATTGGTGGCATAAAGGCATAACATAACATCATCGGAGCAATTGTATTAATCATAAAACTTTGTGTATAGTCTTCCACAGGCGTTTGAAAATACTCTGTACGATATGCAATCTGAACAGCCGCATCATTAAACAGGATATCCACTTGAGTTCCTTTCATGAATATCACATTAATCATGGATTGCACCTCTTCTGGTCTCGACAATTCTGCCGCCACACAATATGCGCTAACGCCCATCGAAGTAACTTCTTCGTAAATAGATTCTGTGTGAGATAAATCACGACTATGTAATATCAAATTACATCCTTGAGAAGCCATAAATCTAGCAATTCTCAATCCCAATCCTCTGTTGGCACCTGTTATGAGTGCCCATTTTCCTTTTAATGTTCTCATAAAGCATTTATACATTTAAGGTGAATCTATCTTCACCATTTTAAAATAAAAAGTATGTGTGGGATATAAATTTTGAATTTACAGAGCCCATCTTTATAAAATCACGCAAAGATACATATTTCATAAAATATCTTAGCATTTTAAACTTCATTCAATCAGAAATTAAACTTGAGGCCTGCCATTGCCGAGACGCCAGGCATAGGATAACCTGCATTCACCTCGTAGGATTGATTCAATAGGTTCTCTCCTTTGGCCCATATCGTTAGCCATCGAGTTGCTTTCCAATCGCCTCTTATGTGCCATAACAAATAACACGCTTTGGTACCCTGATCCATCGCTGTAAGTAAATTATGAATGTAGTTCAACCCCGTATGGAACTTCCCCCGTGATGTCGAAAACAGGGCTCCTATGTTTATTTTTTGTTCTGGCGTAGCTATCATTGGATACTTCATATACAAGTAACTATAATTAGCATCAAGAGACCAACGCTTATTTAAATCAAAGACAGTCTTCAACTCCACGCCTACATTTTTGATTTGCCCTGTATTAATATTCTTATATGTTGTTTTATAATCTATTTTTTCAGGAACACATACGACTAAATCTTTCCCATCCATATAAAACAGATTCAACGTATAAGATAACCGATCCTTTATATTCCGTTGTTCTACTAACAATTCATAATCCCACACAGACTCTGTAGATAGATCTGGATTCGCTTCATTTCCCCAATACTTTTCTTTTATCGATGGGAATTTAATTCCTCTGCTAACGACTGCCTTTATATTCATCCTATCATGAGGATGAAATGACACGCCCCCCTGAGGAACCCATTGTGCTTTCATAAGGGAATGATGATCACATCGGATGCCCGCATCAATTGTCATCCATCTTGATATGCCCTTCTTATAATCAACATATCCTGCCATTTCATACTCGAATCTATCATCTTTAACAATGATATTACCCACTCTAATACTAGAAAGATAGAGCGCCAACGATAAATAATGATGTCCTTCAGTATCCGACGCATCAGCACCTTCTACATACTCATGCTGATAGATTCCGCCCATCTGCAACATATCCACACCAACCGTCAATAAGTCTTTTTTGTCAAACAAACGGAACTGTTGATGTACTGAGACCCCCATCAACCTATCTCTTATATCCATCCGATATTTCTTTCGTTTATTATCATCTGATGGATCAAGCGTATATCCTTCATTCAGCCAAAAACGACCAAAATTGTAGAAAAAACGAATTGAGCCAGATGTTTTTTCATATTTATTGCTCAAATTAAAAGATGTCATTCCCTCCGTCACTCCTTGATCGGCATCTATCAATGGTACACTTAATGTACCGGGCTGAGATGCATTAAAATGCGTGAAATTCACATGAGAGGTTACCTGCCAATTCTTTGTAATATCAAAATTCAATTTAGCGAACGCACCATATTGTCCGAAATCCATCTTACTCCGATGTCCATCCGTCCTATTATATGATCCACCAATAACACTTGAAAAACGCTTTTTATTGATCATATTGGTTACATCCGAACGCACAGTGTTACATAATCCATACCCCACATTTACAAATGTTTTACAGCCCTCCTCCTCTGGTTTCTTCGAAATAAGATTAATGACACCTCCCATCGCATTTGATCCGTACATCATAGATGATGGACCACGAAGCACTTCTACATGATCCACCCAGTACGTCTGATAACTATCGGCCCACGGATGGCCCATAAAGCCATCATACTGAGGGTTTCCGTCGATGAGCACCATAACTTGTCCAGAAGCACTACGAAGACCTCGAATAGAAATATCCCCAGCAGCCCCATCAGCTACTCCATACCCCATCAAACCTCTCGATGTTGAGAAACAACCTGGTACATAGTCATTCAGAAGAGGTAATACAGATGTCTGCTGATTCGTTTCAATAAATGAGCTATTCACAATCGTTACTGTCGTTGGTAATGAGCTAATACCTATCGGACTACGATGGCCCGTGTTCACCATTTTATCTATTTGATAAAAATAGCATACACACAATTCTTCATCCTGACAGCCATTTACCAAAGTGTCTAATTCGCTCTCTTCCACATTTTCACCTGCATATACAATAATAGGGACTAAATACAAAGCAAGAAACCAAAATACTTTTTTCATCTATAATTGTATTAAATTAAACATAAGAGCCAGCAACGACCTGCTATCTATTTGAAGTGTACCATCTGAGATACAATATTTGATAATTCGCTTCTCAAGAATTTAAGAGAACCTTTATCCTTGGGATGTACACGGTTGGTCAATAAAATCACTGCCACATGTGCATCTAAATCCATTACGATAGAAGTTCCCGTATAACCTGTATGACAGATACATTTATGTAAAGGAAAACATTCTCCTAAGATAAAAGAGTGCGAACTTGACACATCCCACCCTAAGGCTCGTCCCACCGTTGGCGCATTTGATTCAGGAATTTTTGTCATCAGTTCCACCGTCTCTCTTTTTAAAATCCTGCGGCCCTTAATCTCCCCTCCATTCATGATAGCCATACACAACACCGAAAGATCACTCACATCTGAAAAGACACCCGCATTCCCTGAATTGCCTCCATTGAGCAATCGTGCCAATGGGTCATGAGTTCTACCCATCAAAGGCATACTGTCTGGTGGAAGAATCTCCGTCGGAGCTATCTCTAAACTATCGGGGATCTCTACCTCATTCGGAAAATAACATGTATGTGTCAATCCCAACGTTTCAAATATATTTTTCTGTACATAATCACACAAGCGTTCACCTGTCAAGCGTTGTACAATATTTTGTAAAGTTATAAAATTCAAACAACTATATGAAAATTTTGTTCCTGGTCTAAAATTACGACGTGACTTAGTGGCAATTATATGCATCAAAGAATCTGAGTTACATCCCATCCGATACAAATTTTTCACATTCCGGATATATGCATCCAACCCACTTGAGTGTGTCAACAAATCCTGAATCGTGATGTCTTGAATAGAATCACCTTTTACCCATGGCTTAAATTCTGGAATATACTGATTTACCTTATCATCTAATGCTAGTTGGTTTTTCTCAATCAATTGCATCACAGCAAGAGTTGTTGCAATACATTTACTCAACGAAGCAAGATCAAAGATTGTATTCTCTGTCATCATAGTCCGTTCAGGAACCAAAGATCTATTCCCGTACGCTTTTGAGAAAACAACTGTACTGTCCTGAACAACAGAGATTACCGCACCTGGAATAATCCCACGAGAAATCGTCGAATAAACCAACGTATCAATCTGATATATTATTGTTGTATCTATTGGATTCACAAAACCTTCTCTACTATCAGCAACATCACTTGACACTCCCTCACATGAGCAGACAATAAACAACAGTCCAAGAATCCATCCTCTACACCATTCGTTCATATTCATTCGTTTAAAAATCAACATGTAAAGCGAAACGCAAGCCATGACGAGGAACGTCCACATGGTCCCGATACGTCAATCTCCAAATATATTCTAATTTAAACAATTTCAGCACATTATCCAATCCAACACCAGCCTCCATATAAGGTTCCTTGTCAAACGAATATGATGTGGAAGGGAAAACAAACAAACCATCCAGATGTTGTGCTCGCATTGGATTTGACTCATCCGATAACTTTGCATATACACCTTTAAAAGTCACGAACTCACGTAACTGCAGTTTTCTTAAGACAGGCACTCTATTTAAAATCAGTCCATTTAAATAATAGGCAATATCCCATGTCAACGATTGATTACATACAAATTCCACTGGATCCAACAAAGAGAATGCTTGATTTTTTATAGTGTATGAACAGCTAGCATCAGGGACATCCAACAATGTGTATGGAACATCATTCCACACTTTAGAAGCTTTAAAAAATAGATCTACATACCCGAAATATGACAGCCAACATCTTTTTTGGAAACTTGCTTCCGTACGATTGTAAGTATAATCAGTACCTAAAAATCCTTTTATACCAAACGTATGAGAAAGAATAAACTCAGGTCGTTCCTTATTTAAATTAAAACGATTACGACGTGATTCATAGAACTTTTCAGATGGGCAATAACGGAATGACAACTTAAATGTATTCATCGTATAATCATCAATAGAAGTATAAGATCCATCTTCATTATAGCGATTGAATGCTGTCAACCATGTAGAATACGATGTTTTATGTAAAAATCTGAATACGTATGAAAAACCTGAATAAAACTCATTTTGGTAGATCACACCAGCTTCTTTTTGATAAATTGCATTTCGATCATCCGTACGGCTGAATAATGAAGCCAGAATATTATCATACCCGACGAAACTCTCTCCCACCTTACCGATATCATATTTCCCGAAGAATTGGATGGAATGAATAGGATACTCGAAACGATACTTCTTTTTATCATTGAAAGAATATTCCAACATAGCCATTCCTTTCGGCAACTTATCTTTAAACCCATATGCAATATATGTATTTAGGAAGAAATGCTTGTCGAAGGCCGTTGTTGTTTCTCCACCCAAGCGAACGCGAAAGCCTTCCAATCGATTCGTTGATATGGTAGAGAAAAATGGTCCATAATCAAACTGACTATTCTCTTTTTTAGTTGGAAGATAATTGTTCACACAAACATCTAAGATTGAATGAACAGCCCTGAAAACCCGTACAGACTTCAATTGTTCCATTAAAGAGTCCATTCTTTGTTCCTCCGGTTGCAAAGCCACATGACGTAATGTATCCCATGCAGCAGTCGAAACGCGTCCAGCCCCAGTTGCTTCCACTTCGGTGGCAGGTTGTTCAAAAACTGTCATATCTTGAATAGGCGAAAAATCATAATTCTGATATGTATTCAATCGCTCACCATACACACGAGGTAATGCAGGGGCAAAAAATTCGACACAGACAAAATCACGATTTATCAAGCGTGTTCCATCAGGAGCTCTTGAAAAATCCTGTTCAAAATACATGCTTTCCACAAAATTCAAATTAATATCCTTCGGAATATTAAAACGAGCATGATGTATAAATCTTGTCGTATCCAATGATACATATAAATTACCCGTAAATCCATACGCTTCAGTAGTCCTTGGCGTAAATGCCAAGTTTACACATGAATCACCATTAACAACCAACGTATCCAGTATAAAATATTTGTAAAATGAAGGCGCAATATTTGCCAGCGGACTCACAAAATGATTTGTCAGCAATTCAATGTCGTTCCGAAATATATCAACTTCCTTAAACATTTCATCAATCGTACGTTTCACACCTTCCTGAGGGAATATTTCATCAATTCCTACATTTTTCTCCGCACGTATCAATGTGCGTTCTCTCTCTTTCTCTTTAAGAAAATAACGGGTTGAAATACATTCACGAAGGCCAACAGGCAAAATGCTTTTTCCATATCGTGAAGTATCCGTATGGTCATAAAGGAATCCAAATTTCTTTGATAATAACGTATGTTTTCTTTCCTCAAATTCATTCCAAGCATACGTTATCTTTTGATATTGATCATACGTACAGAAATCATGATTGCGCGGACTAGCCAACTCCTTATGATCAATCATCTCCTTTACTAAATCAACAGCTGGATTATTTTTGTTTTTATACCTTTGTCGTTTAGGATTAACTATAATTTCGTTTAATGAATAAGTATCTGGTATCAGATTCACCTTTATATTTCGTCTGACGCCATCAGCCTTAATATTTACTCTGTACTCCTTATATCCCATCATAGAGAACACAAGGACACCAGGTTCCTCCGTTATGATTGTATATTTACCATAAATATCTGTGATGGTACCCCGTGTCGTATTTTTAAAATAGATAGAGACATACGGAAGTGTCTCCCTCGTAGAAGAATCCCTGACGATACCGAATATTTCAGTTTCAACAGCATAACTTGAAACGGGTGATAGGATAAATATAAACAACAATAATTTTAGATATTTCATTCTATATATTTTTCAGATACATTAGAGTTTAACCATGAGACCATCTTTTGCCAAGATTGTATTGGGGAAAATTGTTTGAGCCTCCTGTAACAAAGGAGATAGATCATCATAACGAGCAGAGAAATGACCTATCATCAATTGTTTAACATGTGCTTTTTCCGCAATCATAGCAGCTTGAAGAGCTGTTGTATGCATAGTAGCATTCGCCTTTGACAATTGAGAATGTAGGAAAGTTGCCTCATGAAAGAGTAAATCCACCCCTTCAATATAAGGAAGAATCTTTTCGCTATACATTGTATCAGAACAATATGCATAGGATAACGAAGGAGATGGATCTGTTGTCAATTGAGCATTAGGGATAGTGACGCCCTCATCTGTCACAAAATCAGCACCTTGTTTGATAAGGGGAATTTGTTTAATCGGAACATTAAAGAATTTTACCTTTTCGGAGATAATATGTCTTTCCTTTGCTTTTTCACGGAACAAAAAACCTGACGATGAAATTGAATGTTTCAAAGGGAAAACAGAAACCTCTATACCTCTGTCCTCATATATTACTTCAGTAGAAGAATGAGAATAGGGTTCAAAGATAACAGAATAAGATAGATCTCGGCAAAAATAATTAAGTGCAGGACGTAATAATTCCTCCAATAACGGATGAGCATGGATATATAGATTCGCTGTACGTCCATACAAACCCAAAGATGATATTAAGCCAATGAGGCCGAAACAATGATCTCCATGCAAATGAGAGATAAAGATATGATTCAATCGAGATGTAGAAATTGAGTATCGAACCAGTTGAACCTGCGTAGCTTCTCCACAATCAATCAAAAAAGATTTGTTATGTAATGACAAGTATTGAGCAGTTTGATTCCTATTTTTCGTAGGCTTAGCAGAACCTGATCCTAATATTTGCAAGCAAAAATCATTCATTTCGACGCATAAAAAAAATCTATAATGATATGCAAAATTAATGATTTTTAGAAAGGTAACAAAAATGATATAACGAAAAAGGGTGGAGAAAACTCCACCCTTCTCATTTTATATGACTCTAACTATTATTTAGAGAACAATTCAACCTCAACACGACGGTTCTTAGCCTTACCAGCAGCTGTGTTGTTAGATGCGATAGGTTTAGAAGAACCATAACCTTCAGATTCAATGTTAGCAGCGTCAGCACCCTTAGATACTAAGTAGTTCTTAACAGCAGCAGCACGATCCTTAGATAATTTAAGGTTACTTGCAGCCTTACCTGTGTTATCTGTGTGACCAGACAATTTTACTGACCACTCTGGGTGTTTCTTCAACAACTCAGCCAAACCATCCAAGTAAGTGAATGAAGTAGACTTGATAGTAGCCTTAGCAGACTCGAATTCCAAGTTAGACAAAGCAGTCTTGATGATTTGAGCTTCCTCTGCAGTTGGAGTGTAAGCTACTTTTGGCTTAGTTTGATAGATGTGACGATCCAAAGAATCTTGAGTGAACTTGATCTTAGCCTCTAAGTCTTTGATTTGAGCATTTTGATCGTCGATTTCCTTTTGCATAGCAGCAGCCTTCTCATCCAATTCCTTCTTTTGAGCCTCGAACATTGGAGTCAAATCTGGAACTTCTACACCTGGGATGTAATCAGCCCATGCGATGTTGCGGATATTGCTTTCGCCACCGAACAACACGCGGATACCGAAGTTGATAGAGATGAAAGAACGTCCATAAGCGTAGTTAGTTTGAATACGATTTGAGTTAGTTCTGTATTGTCCTTCCAAGAACAAAGCGATGTACTTAGCAACGTTGTATTCCAAGTCAGTACCAATAACACCTAACATTTTGCAACCATCGTATGTTTTTGCTTCTGGTTGAGCAGCGAACTCATTGTTGTAAATAGTAACACCAAGACCACCATTTACATACCAGTTCAATTTCTGCCATCCTGCAGAACGATAAGGAGCGATGATATTTGACAAATTGACAGATCCGAATACATCAATATCATGATTTACACCATCCATCTCACCATGATTTTTCATGGCAATGTTATTGTTCTTTAAGAACATGTACTCGATACCCATTCCCCAACGAGGATTGAATGTTCTCTCTACAACACCACCGATTTCAAAATCTACTTTTTGGTCAGCATTACGCAAATAGTTAATACCACCCTTAACAGCTAATGACCAGTGGTTAATTGACTCAGAAGCATTAGCAACTGCTGCTTCTTCTGAAGTGGCTTCGTCTTGAGCATTAACGCCAGCTACAAGACCCATAGCCATAAATAAAGCTAAAAAACTTTTTTTCATATAAAAAAATTATTAAGTTGAAAATTCTATTAGTTTAAATATATTTCAGTTAAAATCTCTTGTTAATTCTATCTCGCCGAAACGAGATAGAATTTATTTTTTATTTACTTTCATCAGCAGCTAACTGATCTTTCAAAGCTGCAAGTCCTTCGATATCACCCAAAGTAGTCTTCTCCATTTGTACTGCTGGTTCTGCCTTCTTTGTTGATTTCTTCTTGCGAGTCTCTTTCTTTTCAGTAGTTTCATCCTCTTCCTTAACTGCATCTTCGAAGATACGGCTGTGAGAAAGAATAATTCTCTTTGCATCCTTGTTGAACTCAATCACTTTGAATGGCAATTTCTCATCTACCTTAGCCTGAGTCTTGTCCTCTTTGATCAAGTGCTTAGGAGTAGCAAATCCTTCTACACCATAAGGAAGAGCAATAACTGCACCCTTATCCATCATTTCGATGATTGTTCCTTCATGAACTGATCCTACAGTGAAAATTGTCTCGAAAGTATCCCATGGATTCTCTTCCAATTGCTTGTGGCCTAAGCTCAAGCGACGATTTTCTTTGTCGATTTCTAGAACTTGAACTTCAATCTCTGCACCGATTTGAGTGAACTCAGAAGGATGTTTAATCTTCTTTGTCCAAGACAAATCTGAGATGTGAATCAAACCATCTACACCTTCAGTAATCTCTACAAATACACCGAAGTTAGTGAAATTACGAACTTTTGCAACATGTTTTGTACCTACTGCATATTCAGTATCGATATTATCCCATGGATCTGGTTTCAATTGTTTGATACCCAAAGACATCTTTCTTTCTTCACGATCCAAAGTCAAGATAACAGCTTCAACTTCGTCACCTACCTTCATGAAGTCTTGTGCGCTACGCAAATGTTGTGACCAAGACATTTCAGATACGTGGATCAAACCTTCAACACCTGGAGCGATCTCAACGAATGCACCGTAATCAGCCATAACAACAACCTTACCTTTAACCTTGTCACCTACAACTAAGTTAGGATCCAAAGCATCCCATGGATGAGGAGTTAATTGCTTCAAACCTAATGCAATACGTTTCTTGTCATCATCAAAGTCAAGAATAACAACATTCAACTTTTGATCCAAAGAAACAACCTCTTCTGGATGTGTTACACGACCCCAAGACAAATCTGTGATATGGATCAAACCATCTACGCCACCCAAATCGATGAATACACCGTAAGAAGTGATGTTCTTGACAGTTCCTTCCAATACTTGACCTTTCTCGAGTTTTGAAATGATATCTTTCTTTTGTTGTTCCAACTCAGCCTCAATAAGAGCCTTGTGAGATACAACAACATTCTTAAATTCATGGTTAATCTTAACGACTTTGAATTCCATTGTCTTACCAACGAACAAATCATAGTCGCGAATTGGCTTAACATCAATCTGAGAACCTGGCAAGAATGCTTCAATACCAAATACATCAACAATCATACCACCCTTGGTTCTACACTTGATATAACCCTTAATAATTTGATCTTGCTCTAATGCCTCATTTACCAAATCCCAAGAACGAGATGCACGAGCTTTCTTGTGAGACAATAACAATTGTCCTTTTTTGTCCTCTGGACTTTCAATGTAAACCTCTACCTCATCACCGATTTTAAGGTCTGGATTGTAGCGGAACTCACTCATAGGAACGATTCCATCTGACTTGTAGCCGACATTTACTACAACCTCTCTTTTGTTCATGGAAATAACTTTACCCATTACAACATCTTTGTCTTTTACAACATTCAATGTTTGGCTATACTTATTTTCCAATTCTTCGTGGCTGATGTTTGTTGTCACATCACCGTTTTCATAAGCTTCCCAGTCAAAATTTTCAACTGGATTTACTTTGTTAGTTAAATCACTCATTTTAAATTGTTAATAATTAATCACTTTAGTCGTTAGACATTATATTATTTTATAAAATATGGCGCAAATATACAATTATTTTTGTTAACATAAAACAACTCCCTCAAAAAAAGTAGCCTACGCATTATAATTTTCGACATATATAATTAGGTATAAGAAATCTTATTCTCTCTTTCTATCCTATCAGTTCATTTTTCATCCCCCATATTGTTCATAAATTTGTTGATTTTTTTTTCTTCCTTCTACCTATTACGAGAAAAATATTTTAATTTTGCACTCGGAATAAAGCCAGATAAAATGATTGATAAAGAAGCATATCCAGAACATCCCGTATATGACAAAAACACCATTGAATTTGTCACTGTCGCGGCTGAGTTTTGCGTGTTCCTAGAAACCTGCAATCAATACAAATCAAAAGCATTCTTTGACAAATCTGTCAAACTGCTTTCTCTCCTTTATCTAAAGGCTTCTCTTCTTCCAGATTTCGAGGATACTTCCTTTTCTAATCTACAGCAATACGTCACAGAGTCAGTATATGAATCAATTCGTCAGGAAATCGCTAATTCCACCGCGCAATTCGACGAATACTTGGAAGTTTTTCAAGAAGGAATGCAATATAGCGACACACCTATTGTTGCTTATATATCCGAAGACCTATCCGACATCTATCAAGATCTTAAAGACATGATCGCCAACTTCCAATCAGCGGAAATCGACATCATGAACGATGCTCTTCGTGAATGCAAGGATAACTTCCAAGCTTATTGGGGACAAAAAGCTCTCAATGCACTGCGTGCTATGCATAACGTCCTATACTCCACTGAATGGGACAGCGACGAAGACGAAACGGATTCTAATCCTTACGATTCAAATACGTTCAACAATCAAGAAGAAATAGATTTTTTCAATGAATAACGTCACGTGGTATAGAGATACAATTACAAAAGAGGAACTGGCTAACCTACCCTCTGAAACGTTTAATGGACGTATCTATGTTATCACCACAATCAACGACGCAGAAAAAGCTGTAGCTGAATTAAGAAAACAGTCTATTATAGGTTTTGATACAGAAACAAAGCCATCCCATAAAAAAGGGGATTCACACAATATTAGTTTAATACAACTTTGTGCTGACGACTTCTGTTTCTTGTTTAGAGTAAAAAACGAACCTCAGATTCTGAAGTTAGTTCTATCCATTCTGGAAGATGAATCCATCCTAAAAATCGGATTGTCTCTTAAAGATGATTTCCGTGGATTAAGCATCAATGATAGTTTCTCTCCTAAAAACTTCATCGAACTTCAGTCCTACGTGAAAGAATTCGGCATTAAAGACAATGGGCTTTCCCGCATATATGCTAATTTATTTGACAAACGGATCTCAAAGAAACAAAGATTAAGTAATTGGGAAGCCGATTTTCTTACAAATGAACAAAAAAATTATGCCGCTTTAGATGCTTGGGCAACTCGACGCATCTATATCGAATTAGAAAATTTCAAAAACAGCAATAATACAATCTGACAAAATATACATAATAAACATAATAAAGTTTTATCACTATGGGAGGTTTTTTTGGTACAATTAAAAAATGTAGTTGTTTATGGGATTTATATTATGGAACCGATTACAACTCACATCTTGGCACAAAACGTGGCGGAATGGCCATGTATGACAAAGAGGCAGGCTTCACTCGCAGTATCCACAACCTTGAGAGTTCGTATTTCAGAACTAAATTTGAACCTAACCTTCCAAAATTCAAAGGAAATGCAGGCATCGGAGTAATTAGTGACACGGATGCTCAACCAATCGTCATCAATTCTCATCTTGGTCGCTTCGCTATAGCTACCATCGCTTGCATCAACAATATTGAGCAACTTGGAAAGGAACTTCTAGAGAAGAAAATGCCTTTCTCTGAAATGAGTTCCGGCAAAATCAACCAAACAGAGTTAGTTGCTCTATTAATTTCCGAAGCTGATTCATTTAAAGAAGGTATCGAAAATGTTTATAATAAGATCAAAGGTTCTTGCTCTATCCTATTGCTGACTGAAAACGAAATCATTGCAGGAAGAGATAAACTAGGACGTCTTCCTATGGTGATTGCCAAGAGCGAAGATGGATATGCTGTTTCTTGTGAGTCATGTTCGTTCCATAATCTGGATTATGAACCATGCTACAACATCGGTCCTGGTGAAATCGTTCGAATTACTGCCGATGGGTTTGAGCAGTTACGTGCTCCAGGGAAAAAGATGCAAATATGCTCCTTTATGTGGGTTTATTATGGATACCCTGTCAGCACCTACGAGAACATAAACGTTGATTGCGCTCGTCACTGCGCAGGTTGTCTCATGGGTAAGAAAGATAACTGCGAAGCTGATTACGTTGCAGCCGTTCCTGATTCTGGAATTGGTTTTGCTATCGGATATTCGAATGGAAGCGGTATCCCATACAAAAGAGCTATCGTGAAATATACTCCTACATGGCCTAGAAGCTTCACCCCTGCAACTCAAGAAATCAGAAAGCTAGTGGCTAAAATGAAACTGATTCCTAACAAACAGTTGCTAAGTGGCAGCCGCGTGATCTTCTGCGATGATTCAATCGTGCGTGGAACTCAGTTATCAGACAACGTAAGCGCTCTTTACTCTTATGGAGTGAAAGAAGTGAATATGCGTATCTCTTGTCCTCCTCTGATTTATCCTTGCGAATTCTTGAATTTCGCTTCTAAAAATAACGAATTGGATCTGATCACTCGACGCATCATCCAAAAATTCGAAGGAAGACATGACATAAAGCTAGACAAATATCAAACAACAGGTTCGAAAGAATACAACCAAATGGTGGAAGATATTCGTCAACAATTCAACTTGACTTCTTTAAAATTCAGTACGATAGAAGATTTAATAGAAGCAATCGGATTACCAAAGGAACAAGTCTGCACACACTGCTTCGACGGTTCAAGCTACTTCGATTAAAAAACCATCTGAATGGAGAAAATAATCATATATCAAGTATTGCCGAGACTCTTTGGTAACACCAAAGAGAAACCTAAATGCAACGGAACCCTTGCTCAAAACGGTTGCGGTAAACTAAATGACTTCACAACGGATCGTCTTAAAGAAATAAAAGAGCTGGGGATTACGCATATCTGGTACACCGGTGTGATTGAACATGCCACCCAAACGGATTATTCCCAATATGGTATTGTCAAAGATCATCCCGAAGTAGTGAAAGGAATCGCTGGCTCTCCGTATGCCATCAAGGATTATTACGACATAGACCCAG
Organism: Paludibacteraceae bacterium; assembly: GCA_045113275.1. Taxonomy (GTDB): domain Bacteria; phylum Bacteroidota; class Bacteroidia; order Bacteroidales; family Paludibacteraceae; genus UBA1181. The sequence continues at coordinate 15,152 of JBGUIU010000362.1, read as the reverse complement.
ACCTCGCTGTCAATGTACCCGACCGAATGAAGGAGTTTCAAGAGCTTGTCACCCGAACACATAAAGCAGGCATGAAAGTCATCATAGATTTTGTGCCCAACCATGTGGCTAGGCAATATCACTCCGATGCAAAGCCTAAAAACGTAAAAGATCTAGGCGAAGATGATAACACCAATGTGTTTTTCTCCAATCAAAATAATTTTTACTATCTTCCAGGTGAGAGTTTCTCTCCGCAGTTTGACACCTCTGCTTTCATAAACAATCCATACTGCGAATCTCCTTGTAAAGCAACTGGAAACGATTGCTTTTCAAGTCACCCCAACATGTATGATTGGTACGAAACCGTCAAACTAAATTACGGAGTCGATTACTGGGACAACCGAAGACAGGTAGTATCGCCTATTCCTAATACATGGATAAAGATGCGAGACATACTCCTCTTCTGGTGCAAAAAAAAGATAGATGGTTTTCGCTGTGATATGGCTGAAATGGTTCCTATCAGCTTCTGGAGCTGGGTCATCCCTCAAATAAAAGAGAAATACCCTAAAATAATCTTCATAGCCGAAACGTATGATCCCAATCAATATCACACCTATATATACGAAGGGAAGTTTGATTATCTATATGATAAAGTAGGTTTTTACGACACTCTTCGTAGCATCATGCAGAACGAGAATGCTTGCCACAACATCACATCTTGTTGGCAACGTCTTAATGGTATTGAAGGAAACATGCTTAACTTCCTCGAAAATCATGATGAACAACGTATCGCTCACCCTAATTTTGCGGGCAATGCAGACAAAGGGAAAGCCGGTATGATTGTTGCTGCGACCATCAACAAAGGTCCTATTATGATTTATAACGGTCAGGAACTCGGTGAAAAAGCAATGGATCATGAAGGATTCAGTGGAGAAGACGGACGTACCACTATCTTTGATTATTGGACAATCCCTACTGTATATCGATGGCTAAAAGGAAAGTCAAAGAAAGAGGAAACATCTCTTCGTGATTTTTATAAACGCCTTCTTTGTATTTGTAGAGAAGAGACCGCATTATCAGATGGTCTGTTCTTTGATCTGGAATATGCTAACTTCAATAATCCGAACTTCAACACCAATAAACAGTTCGCTTTCTTAAGAAAAGATTCTGATACGCTTCTTTTGATTATAACAAACTTTGAAGACGCCAATGTCAACATCGGAATCAATATCCCTTCTCATGCTTTTGAATATTTGGGACTTCCGAATGGAGAAATCAAAGAATACACAGAACTGCTATCAGGAAAGAAAAACAAGGGAATCCTTTCTTCTACTAATCAATTTGAAATCTGTGTTCCTAAAAACGAAGGCGTTATTGTAAAATTTAAGCTATAAGATATCGTCAAGGATTATCTTCTACGATTTAATACGAACAAACGGAATCATACAAAAAAATGTAGGGTTCCGTTTGTTTATAGAGCTACATCTCCTATTCAAAGTAAACACAATAGCCTATATATCAGATAATTGAAATCATTACCACTCATCAGATTGCGTTAAACTTCCTCCACCATCTCTTTTTTTGTGTAAATTTTACATTTTAATATTTGCTTTTCTAATTATTTTAGCTATATTTGTTGTGTAAATATTACACATAATATGAATAACGTATATACATATAAATATCCACACCCAGCGGTGACAACAGATTGTGTCATCTTCAGTTTCGATGGCACAAATTTAAAAGTACTACTCATTCAAAGAGGATGCGAACCATACAAGGGCTATTGGGCATTCCCTGGAGGATTTTTAAAAATGGATGAGACGGCAGAAGAGGGCGCACTCAGAGAGCTGAGAGAAGAAACGGGACTGACTCCGAATCATATAGAACAGTTTTATACCTTTAGCCAAATCGACAGAGATCCAAGAGAGAGAGTTGTATCAATAGCTTTTTTTGCACTCATACAACCTGCTGATGTGAAAGGAGATGATGATGCAAGTGATGCTCGTTGGTTTCCGCTAAACGAAATGCCGCCATTGGCATTTGACCATGAGAACGTCTTTAAAACAGCACAGAAGAAACTAAGAGAAAAAATATACTTTGAATCAATTGGCTTCGATCTTTTAGGTGATGAATTCACAATACCTGAGATTCAACATTTATACGAATCCATTTTAGGGGTGACGTTTGATAGAAGGAATTTTCAAAAGAAACTCTTACAGGTCGGCATCCTAAAAGAAGTAACAGAAACATCTGAAACTGACGATACTACTACTTCAACAAAAGCTAAAAACACATCAAGAGGAAGGAAAGCAAAAAAATACAAATTCAATAAGCTGAAATATGAGGACATGAAAGAACATGGCGGATTTAAATTAGAATTTTAACATGTCATTCATTAGCGAGAAAACTATTATATCACAACAACTAAATTATTATCACAATGATAGGCGCAATAATCGGAGATACGGCAGGATCTATATACGAATTCAATAATGTAAAAAGGACAGACGTTGAATTATTCACAAAACAGAGTGATTACACAGATGATAGTATTATGTCATTTGCAGTGGCTAAATGGCTATTAACAGACCCTCTCCACACGCATAAATCGTTAGAGAAGTGCATGGTTGAATTTGGCAACAAATACAGATATCCCATGGGAGGCTATGGCGGTTCATTTGGATCATGGCTATCTTGTTCTGAAGAAGATAGGAAACCATATAAATCATGGGGCAACGGCTCAGCCATGCGTGTAAGCGCAGTCGGTTGGCTCTTCGACTCTTTAGAAGAGACAGAAACCATTGCAAAGATATCTGCGGAAGTTACCCACAACCATCCTGAAGGAATCAAAGGGGCACAAGCTACAGCCGCAGCTATCTATATGGCTAGGACTGGAAAAAGCAAAACTGAAATCAAACAATACATTGAAACAAGGTTTAAGTATGATTTAGACCGTACGTGCGACATGATACGTCCCACGTATAAGTTCAACGAGAGTTGTCAAGGAACCGTACCCGAAGCAATCATCGCTTTTTTAGATAGCACCGATTTTGAAAATGCAATTCGATTAGGCATCTCTCTTGGAGGTGATTCTGACACGCTGACCTGTATCACAGGAGCTATCGCCGAAGCTTATTACAAAAGCATACCTTCATATATGATTGATGAAGTGAACAAAAGATTACCTTCTGAGTTCAAACTCATACTTGAAGAGATGAAAGCGAAATCATTATAAACGGATTCAATAACTAGTTTTTACGGATCCTAAAAGTTAAAAGCAAAAGATTCAACTATAATTCATACCTTTGCACTAAGGGAGAAGAATGATGAATGAGGTAATTGACTATATCATAAAATTTTTATTGCCAAACAATGAAACGTTAGCAAACCGTATCGGCTACACAGCCGACGCGTCACAATTTGCTAATTATGACATTGTAATCATACCCTCCTCTTTTTTTAGTGACACTCAATATGGTTCTTTCGAATCAGAGCCTCAACTTCCGTTAGCCACCCTCGAGGATGTTCCTATTCTGTTCGGTTCATCAGAAATCAAACAGGAGAATGGAACAACAATCGTCTATGCTGATATCATTGCGAGCACCTATTTCCTTATATCTCGCTATGAGGAATATATTCATCCAACGGATAACAGAGATGCTCATGGACGTTATATTGGCACAAAATCAATCCCCTATCGTGCCAATTTCATACACCGTCCCATCGTAGATGAATACTCAGACTTGCTTCTTAAATGGCTCAATGAAAAAGGGCATCAGATTGTTCCTTTGACACCAGATTATCAAAAGATATATCTTACACACGACATAGATTGTCTTTCTTACTACCGATCAATTCGTGGATTTCTAGGCGGATTAAAGCGGAATTTCACATCCATCCAAAAATGCAAAAGAGTCTTTCAATCATTATTGAAATTAGAAAATGACCCGGCCTATACATTCCCGTATATCTTAAAACAAGACAGAAGAATAGGCAATGCCACTTCACTCTTTTTTATAAAGTCAGCAGTAACTAAACATCCATTAGACCGTCCTTCCTACAAATTGAATGGCAACGATTTTCAAAAGCTATATTCACTTTTAAAGAAAGAGAAGTGTCAATTTGGATTACACTCAAGCTATTACGCTGGAGAACATCCATCTATCATATCAGAAGAGAAACGAATGTTGGAGAATGCAATCAAAACATCTATTCACTACAACCGATGGCATTTCCTTCGCACACTTTCTACTGACGATTTTACCAAGTTGATTGATGCCAATCTCTCTGATGATTTCACCATGGGGTATGCAGACATTGTCGGATTTAGACTAGGAACATCCAGACCTGTGCAATGGATCAACCCAGCAACACGGAGAGTTACTCAACTAACACTTCATCCTCTTGTCGTGATGGATTGCACCCTCAGCAACCCTAATTACATGAATCTAACTAAAGAGGAAGCATTACACACCACACTGGAACTTCTTCATCAAATAAAAAAACACCATGGTGAAGTGGTTTTATTATGGCACAATACTATATTTTCTGAATTAGAAGATAACGATCATTATCATACCGAACTGTATAAATCAATCATAGAAGAACTAAGCAAATGAAGATTCTAACAATCATAGGAGCTCGACCTCAATTTATAAAAGCAACAGTTATAAGCAGAGCCATACAACAACTATCAGAGCAGTCCGGAAGGAACATTAACGAAAAGATTCTTCATACCGGTCAACATTATGATCACAACATGAGCCAGATCTTTTTCAATGATCTATCAATACCTCAGCCCTCTTGGTTGTTGGATTGTTGCTCAATGTCGCCTCAAGATATGTCTAAGAAGATACTCCAAGCCATTGGCAGAGAGACATTTGACTGCGTTATTTTATATGGTGACACCAATTCTACTTTGGCAGGTGCTCTTGCTGCTGAAGAGCTACAGATTCCAATCGCTCACATAGAAGCGGGACTCCGTAGTTATAACTTACTCATGCCAGAAGAACACAACAGAGTAGAAACAGACAAACGATCCAAATGGCTCTTTTGTCCCACACAAACAGCTGTTGACAATCTGAAAAAAGAAGGGATTACCAATAATGTGTTCCTTGTAGGAGACGTAATGTATGATACCGCACTATTATTTGGGGATACAGCTGAACAACGATCTAACATATGCGAGCAGCTTGCTATTGAGAAGAAAAAGTTTTATCTTGCGACAATCCACAGAGCGGAGAACACCAACGAACAGAATCTGTCAGAAATATTGGCTGCATTCTCTCATATCGCATCAAAAGAAACTCCTATCGTATGGCCTTTACATCCAAGGACAAGAGCCGTAATCAACCAATACCCCTCTTTAAAGAACTGTATTCAGCAAAACTCATTTATAAAAATCATAGAGCCTGCAAATTATCTCGACATGATTATGTTAGAGAAAAATGCACAACTGATTCTCACTGATTCTGGAGGAGTTCAAAAAGAAGCCTATTTCCACAAAACACCGTGCATTACTTTGCGCAATGAAACGGAATGGACTGAAACCATACATGCTGGATGGAACATTCTAACAGGAGCCAACGAAGGCAAAATCATCAATGCTGTTCAGCACAAATTTGAATGTCAGCCTATCAAAGAATACGGGGAGGGTGACAGCGCACAAAAAATCATACAAGTTCTATATGATGACTTGAACAAATAAACTATTTTTGCAGACAAACAGTATTGTGTTATGACAAAAAAAATATTGATTGTATGTGATGCTTTCCCGCCCAATTTTGCACCTCGGGTGGGTAATCTTTGTAAACATCTAAACAGCGATTTCGAACTAACAATCGTCACAAAGGCATCATCTAATCAATCCTGGCCCGTTCAACTCAATCGTCAACCTCTTACGATTCACTCTATCTCACTGACGCCAAAGAAGAAATGGGTCGAACCACTAATAACAGCTGGTGATTATTTGTTTAACTTAAGTGATCATCTTCTGTACAATGAAGCCATCAAACGACTGAACGGAGCCTCTTTCGATCTTGTGTTCTGTACCAGTTATTATATATTTCCGCTACTCTGTGGAAAGAAATTATCACAATTCTTTCACATCCCTCTGTATATCGATCTGAGAGATATCATGGAACAGAATGCTAAGCCTCATGGATTTGCTAAGATTCAACAATTCTTCAAACTCCGATGGCTCAACCAATGGAGACGGAACAGAATCCTCAAAAAAGCTGCATATATAACTACGGTTTCTCCTTGGCATGTCAAAACATTACAAAGATATAATCCAAACGTCGAACTGATCTACAACGGGTATGATCGGGAACAGTTCATTTTTCAACCCATACCAACAGACAGATTCATCATTACCTACACGGGAAGATTATTAGATCTGAGTCTTCGGGATCCTCGCCTTCTATTTGAAGCAATGAAAGAACTCATTATGGATAGTGATTTCGAGAAAGATGTTACACTACAATGGTATGTGGACAAAGAGAGCAGACGAGATGTAGAGTCATTAGCACAAAAATATGGTCTCATAAAATACATGGAGACACATGATATCATCTCTTCTGATAAAATGCCAGAGGTACTAAATCATTCTTCTATCGTCCTTGTATTATCAAACAAAGCAACAGAAGATGGCCCTCACGGAATCATGACAACAAAGTTTTATGAGGCATTAGGTTGCGAAAAACCTATATTGTGCGTACGCAGCGATGAAGATTGTCTCGCAGAAACAATAGAAAAAACCAATGCCGGTTTAGCTGCCAACAACGTTGAGGAGGTGAAAAGCTTCATTCTCAACATCTATCAAATGTGGAAAGACAAGAAATTCACACATCAAGAGATAAATCGAACAGAAAAAGAAAAATTCACCCGACAAGTCCAAGCTGAGCAATTCGGACAACTATTCAAATCCTGTGGTGGATAAGTTATTCTATAAACAATTAATCCTTGTTATTATAAAAAGCAATCCCTAAAACTGAGAAGTTTCTCAATCTTAGGGATATTTGTTTATGCGGTGAATTCATAGGACTCACCTTTGTTTCTTCCACTGTTCATCTCGGACCTTGTAGATTCGCTCTATGATATCAATCACTTTTAATCCTTCCAATACATTGGTGGTGATACTTCCACACTCATTTAGTTTCTCAACCACATTTTGTATTATATAATGATGATTCTGTGCGGATCCCTTGTAAGCTCCATAATCATTAGGCGGATTACTTGGCGCCAATTCTGGCATCACATAATCTTTTATGTGACAATACACCACTTCATTCATATATTGTCCGGCTACCTTGATCGTTCCATTTTCTCCAATGATTGTGATGCTGCTCTCCAAATTCGTATCCCATACAGATGTAGAATAATTCAAACAGCCCATACCACCATTTACAAAATCAAATGACACCACTCCACTATCCTCGAAATCAGTCAATGTCTGATGATTGAAGTCATGGAAATTACCTCGTATATTAGTTATATCACCAAACAACCAATACATTATATCTATAAAATGAGAGAACTGAGTAAACAAGGTTCCTCCATCTAACTTCCCATCTCCATGCCAATTGCCTTTCTTATAATAACGATCATCTCTGTTCCAAAAGCAATTGAGCTGAACCATATATACCTGTCCTAGAACATTCTGATTCACAATCTCTTTCAACCATACCGAAGGAGGTGAATAACGATTTTGCATCACACAGAAAACATGTTTCGATACTTCCAGTGATTTAAAGACTATTTTTTCCGCATCATGTTTACTCAATGCTATAGGTTTCTCTAAAACTACATGATACTTATGTTCCAATGCTTTTATTGCATACTCTGCATGGAAAGCATTCGGCGTACATATATTCACAACATCAATCGTCAATCCTGAATCTAATAACTCATCAATAGAACGAAAATATGGCACTTCTATCTCTGCCAATCCTACCTCTTCTTTCGGAAGAATATCACATACAGCAACCAACTCAGCATCTGCATTCCGACGTATCATCTCTGCATGACGCTTTCCTATATGTCCCTGTCCGACAACTGCAAATCTAATCTTCTTCATAATTTATTCAACTCTTTTTACGAAACCATTCTGCAACTGATACCGTTGCTTCGTTTCCGCACATATCGCAAAACCATTTTGATCAAACTCTAATTTTATACCATACTCACTCACCCATCCAATTTGACGAGCTGGATTCCCCACAACCAATGCATAGGGTTTCACATCACTTGTCACTACACATCCTGCTCCAATCATGGCATACATGCCAATCTCATGTCCACATACAATAGTAGCATTGGCGCCTATCGAAGCTCCCTTTCTTACAATCGTTTTTCGAAACTCATGTTTCCGAGATACAAAGCTTCGAGGATTTATCACATTCGTAAATACCATTGATGGACCTAAAAACACATCGTCTTCACATATAACACCCGTATATACAGAAACATTGTTCTGAATCTTCACATTGTTGCCAATGACAACCTCTGGTGAAATGACAACATTCTGTCCTATATTACAACCTTCTCCAATTGTGCAATTAGACATGACATGTGAAAAATGCCAAATCTTAGTATCTTTACCTATCGAACAAGGCTTATCAACTACCGATGTTTTATGTACAAAATAATCCATCTCTTAATCAAAGAATCTTTTTATCTCTTCTACAATATAATTCAATTGTTCCTCATCCAACTCTGTATGCATAGGGAGTGACAGCACCGTCTTCGACAATCGTTCTGCCACAGGGAAATCACCTTCTCCATATCGATCACTCTGATAGGCTTTCTGCAGATGAAGCGGTATCGGATAATAGATCATGGATGGTATGTCATGTTCCTTCAGATAGGCCTGCAATTGGTCTCGTCGTCCATCCGTCACCTGCAAGGTGTATTGATGAAACACATGCGTACTCTTCTCCCCCGTCTGTGGCAGAATCAGTTCTTTTACCGACTGTAGAGAACGGGTATAATATGCAGCTGCCGCCTGTCTCTTCTCTGTGTATTCCATCAAGCGACGCAGTTTCACATCCAATACGGCCGCCTGAATACTATCCAACCGTGAATTCACACCTACTCGATCATGATGATAACGCACCTTCATTCCATGATTGGCAATGCAACGTATCTTCTCCGCTAAATCGTCATCATTTGTAAACAAAGCACCGCCATCACCATAGCATCCTAAGTTTTTTGAAGGGAAGAAAGAGGTACAACCAATATGTCCCATGCATCCCGAGAGGCAACTCTCTCCGTTACTGAATGTATAACGTGACGCGATAGACTGACATGCATCCTCCACCACATACAAATGGTGTTCTTTAGCAATGGTCAAAATCTGTTCCATATCCGCATTTTGTCCAAACAAGTGAACAGGAACGATGGCTTTCGTCTTCGGTGTAATCACCTTTTTCAAAGAATCAACAGAGATGCAGAAAGTCTTTGGATCAACATCCACCAATACGGGAGTCAAGCCCAGCAAAGCTACCACCTCAGCCGTAGCAATGAATGTAAAAGTGGGAGTGATGACCTCATCGCCTGGTTTCAGGTCGAGAGACATCAAAGCAATCTGCAAAGCATCCGTTCCATTACCAACAGGGATAACGTGTTTCACTTGTAAAAACGCTTCCAAATGGTGTTGAAACTCAGTCACCTTCGCACCCTTAACAAAGGCTGCACTATCGATGACCGACTGGATTGCTTCATCAACTTCCGATTTTATATGTGAGTACTGACCACGGAGGTCAACCATTTCTATTTTTCGCATATCAACATCACAATATAATAGGATACCCCTATTTCTCCGTAAAGATAATAGTTTGGTTGATTTTTGAAAAATTTTTTGAAGAATTTCTATTGTCTGAAAAGTTATCCTCGTTTCTCCTGCGACTGTCATTGTCAAAAAAGATTCAATCTTCAGTATATTCTTAATCGTGTTATAGAGCAGAATAAGGCCTCAATCCAAAACAATACCAATCCTTAGTATGATCCTATCAATAGAATAACTGTCTGCTATACGTTTTTAGCGTGCAGCAATTATTTTCATTATTATATCGTTTATTCAAAAGGATTATGCTATTTTTACGAGCATTAGTTATTGACAACAAATGGCTGAAGCGGAACAGAATATGAAATAACGAAAGTGGGAACACACACATGTCAGATGAGAAAGATCGCATGAAGTGTGTGTTAAAACACAGGAAAAGGACGAACATAATACATTGAAGAACGAATGATAAAGAAGGGATTATGTTTCACAATCCCATCACCTTAAAGTACAAACATGGATTCAAAGAATAAAGACACACATATAGCAAGCATAAGATTAATACATACGATAGTGTGTGTGTTAGTCACCGCAATCGGAGGATTCTATCTGATGAGCAGACTTGACCTATACTACAACGGAGACGAACCTAAATGTGGATTTCATATATTTTCATATATAATTCCCCTTGCTATGTTTGTTATATTAGATTTGCTTGGATTTTACGTTATCCATAAAGTTGCGCAGAAAAGTCACAACAAGGATTTTTCCATATCAGACAAGTGTATGTCCACAGTATTATTGATTGCAACAATCGCTCTTACGCATCTTTTTTTCAAAAATGATTCATTGCTCTTTCTCCTCCCCTTATCTCTGTATTTAGTAGGATTCGGACTAATCTTGAGAAGAACATATACAGGTTCCGGTAAAATAACCCTTCCTGTTATTATATGGAAGATGTTTCCCCTATTCATATCACTGATAAAAGATGCCCCAGCTTTATACATATCGTTTTTTATCATCACCATCGTTTGTGGAGGTATCAGTTGGATTTGCGATAGAAAGATTACATCGATGTTATCTGAAGATGCATGATATTATAATTCCTATTCATATCTAATTATCATATATTTTCTCTTTTCACCCCTTCCAATTCAAGCAACGCTATCTTGTTGTTGATTCCACCTCCGTAGCCCGTGAGCTGACCTCTGGCACCCATCACGCGATGACAAGGGATGATTAAACAGAGGGGATTCCACCCTACAGCACCACCGACAGCTTGCGCCGACATCCTCTTCAACCCATGTCTTTGCGCTATCTGCATGGCTATCTCGCCATAGGTCATCGTTTGTCCGAAAGAAATGGTGCACATGATGTCTGACACCTCTTGACGAAAAGGTGTTGCATTCTCCAGTTTGTAACGTGGTGTAAAATCGGGCTGATGACCCGAAAAGTAATCATCGAGCCAACACCGTGTCTCCCGAAAGATTGGCAAATCAGACTTCTCTCCCACCTGCATGTGTTTCTCTATCAACTGCGAACCGATGAAATGGAGGCCCGTAAGGAAATCACCGTCAGAGGCAAGAAGAAGGTTATCGAAGGGGGATGGGGTGATATAGAGGGTGTTCCTATAGGTCTGTATGCCTGGAGTATTTCTTGATGAATTCCACATTAGAAAATCTGTTCGTGAAGTCATTCTGATTCACATTCCTTTTTTCGTCAAAGGTATATCTATCTTCCCTTCCTAACAAATTTATGGGTGATTTTGTGAGATTAAAACAAAAAGAATAACTTTGGAGAGTTATTTATAACGGGCAACCGTTCTGTATTCGTCTTAACTGGTTCTTACGAATACTGAAACATGAATTTATAGAACCTCCCGTAAGAAACAAAAATGAAAAGAAAAATTTTTTTTGCACTGCTGACGTCATGCTTTACAATGCTTGCTTATTCATCCAACTACCTTACATTCACTGCTGAAGAAGATAACTCTTCGTTTAGTATAAGTAATTGGGGGAAAAATAATCCTAATGTAGAGTATTCACTCAATGATGGGGAAACGTGGACGACTCTATTAGAAGGCGATTTTATGGGAAACAATACTATTATATTGACAAACAAGGGTGACAAGGCATTGTTAAGAGGAAATAACCCTGATGGATTTTCCAAATATGAGGATAAATACACATATTTTAAGATGACTGGTAAGATTGCAGCTAGTGGTAGTGTTATGAGTTTAATAGATGGAATCGGAGAAAGCAAGACTATCCCTTCTAATTTTTGTTTTATACGTCTTTTCTATAATTGTCCAAGTCTAACCCAAGCACCAGAACTGCCTGCAACAGAATTAACCGAATATTGTTATGAACACATGTTCGATCATTGTACAAATCTGACCATAGCACCGAAATTGCCTGCAACTAAATTGGCTAATTATTGTTATTCCACAATGTTTATGGACTGTTTGAGTCTGACCCAAGCACCAGAATTGCCAGCTACAGAATTGGCTCCTAATTGTTACGAGTACATGTTTTATCATGCAGGTCTGCTTCAAGCACCAGAACTTCCCGCAACAAAATTGGCTCCTAATTGTTATTACAATATGTTTAATTTCTGCGTAAGCCTAACTAAAGCACCTAAATTGCCAGCAACAGAGTTGGCTACTAGTTGTTATCGTGGTATGTTTTCGACTTGTTGGAGTCTGACCAAAGCTCCAGAGTTGCCAGCAACAATACTGGCTCCCAATTGTTATGAGGGCATGTTTTATGGTGCAGGTCTGCTCCAGGCACCAGCACTGCCAGCAACAGAATTGGCTGAGAATTGTTATCTTGAAATGTTTCAAGGTACAAAGTTGACCAAAGCGCCAGCATTACCAGCAACAAAATTGGCTAATCATTGTTATGAAAGAATGTTTACTTCCTGTACAAGCCTGACTGAGGCACCAGAATTACCAGCGATGGAATTGGCTAATAGCTGTTATGAAGGGATGTTTGAGTTATGTAAAAATCTAACCCAAGCGACAGAATTGCCAGCGACAGAATTGGCTGATGGTTGTTATAAATGGATGTTTGAGTCATGTGAAAATCTAACCCAAGCGCCAGCATTACCAGCGACAAAATTGACAAATGATTGTTATTATTGCATGTTTGAGTCATGTGAAAAATTACAAAAGATCAAAGTAAGTTTTACCGAATGGAAGGCAACTTTAGGAACATTTTGGTGGGTATACGACGTTGCACCTACAGGAACATTCTATTGCCCGAAGGAACTACCTCTAGAATATGGAGAGGACCGTATTCCAGAAGGTTGGACTGTGAAATACACTGACGAAGGAACAGATGTTACAGAATACGTTTCAGATGCATCATTTAAGGCATGGGGCGCAGACGGAAAAATCACATACAGCGGAGCCACGATGCCAGTCAGAATCTATGACCTCGGAGGAAGGCTTGTGAAGGAGGTGACGAGTGAAGCACAGAGTGTAGTTATGCCTCAACATGGCACTTACATTGTTAAGTCTGGAACCGTCAGTTTGAAAGTGAAGTTGTGATAATGACTAATTTTTAAACTCGTCCATTTTGGGAGAACACTAGTGAAATATTTTTTATTTTGGGATATTGTATTTTAATGCAAGATAAAACAAAAAACAAGTAAATTCATGAGAGAGAAAGCAGTTTCATTAATCAGTCTATTGGCATTTTGCATAGCAACATTGGGTATCATCATACTAAATGGATGTTCCTCTGATGGTGTAGTAGAGGCATCTGAAACACCGTTGAATTTTACTATCTTAACCGATTCCACAGTAGAGGTGGCAACAGATAATTCCTATCATGATTTTGACTCAATCACCATCCCCGCAAAAGTACGAATAGATGGACATGTGTATAATGTTACGGGCATAGGGGATAAAGCATTTTACCAATGTCTAGAGTTAAAAGGCATAAAGATTCCGGAAAGTGTAACAGACATAAAATCTGGCGCTTTTGCGAGTTGTACGAGTTTAAGTCCTATAAATATTCCAGCAAGTGTCACCAACATAGAGAGTCTTGCATTTTGTTTTTGCGATAGAATATACTTCAACGTGGCACCAGACAATCAAAAATACTCTTCAGAAGATGGTGTTTTATATAACAAAGACAAAACGGAATTGATCCAAGTTGCGAGTTCTTACAAAGGAAGATTCTTCATTCCATCGAATGTCACGAAAATAGATGACGGCGCATTTGATGGATGCAAGGGAGTGGAACGAATTGAGGTGGATCCTGACAATTCCGTCTATGCTTCCGTGGATGGAATTTTATATGATATAAACATGAGTCAACTAATTCACGTCCCAAAAAGTATTAAAGGGAATGTTGCAATCCCGTCAAGTGTCACTGAGATACCTCAGAACGCATTTGGGAAATGTATCTATTTGGAGGGCATAGAGCTTCCATCGACTATCACCGGCATAGGGAATTGGACATTTTTCAACTGTTCCCGTTTATCAAACATAAAAATTCCTTCGGGTGTGACCTGCATAGGGAATTATGCATTTTGTCAATGTTCCAGGTTATCAAGCATAGAAATTCCGGCAAACGTTTTCTACATAGGGGAAGCAGCATTTTATCGCTGCGACAGCTTAACAAGCATAGAGATTCCGGCAAGTGTTACTACTATAGGAATAAGGGCATTTATGACCAGTCATGAATTGACAAACATCAATGTGTCACCAGATAATCAACACTTCACTTCCGTGAATGGTGTTTTATACAATAAAGACAAAACAGAATTAATTAAAGTCCCATGTGCTATCAAAGGGGATTTCGATATTCCGTCAAGTGTCACCACCATAAAGGAGTCGGCATTTGCTGGTTGCGACAAGTTGACAAACATAGAAATTCCGTCGAGTGTCACCACCATAAAGGATGAAGCATTCTTCGGTTGCGAAAATTTAACAAGTATAAAGATTCCGGCAAGTGTCACTTCGATAAGGAGCAATGCATTTATGGACTGCAGTAAGTTAAAAAACATCAGTATAGCGTCCGACAACTCAAACTACTCTTTCGAGGATGGTGTTTTATATAATAAAGACAAATCACAAATCATTGCGGTTCTTAGTTCGATCGAAGGTGTTTTCTCTATCCCGTCAAGTGTCACCAGCATAGGAGATTATGCGTTTTTCGATTGCGAAGGACTCACAAAGATTGAAATACCCTCAAATATCACTGACATTGGTGAATGGGCATTTTCATATTGCAAAAACCTTGAAATAATAATTGAGAATTCAGAAAATCAGATAAAGATTGGGTATAACGCCTTTGAAGATTGCAAGTCGGTGAAATATACAAGATAGTTAATACTCCACATCCACCAGAAATAACCCTTGTGCAGGTACCGACAT
>JBGUIU010000361.1:0-1638 GCA_045113275.1 Paludibacteraceae bacterium | reverse complement strand
ATTCATAACCATGCTGAACGTGGTGGTTCTTCATTTATCGAAGGTAACAACATTATTGTTAAAAATTCTGATTTGAACAACAACACCGCTGATGTTCGTGGTGGTGGTTTGGACGTTGCAGGTGACAACTGTACTTTTGTCAATGTGACCTTGTCCAACTGTAATGCTACCGAAGAAGGTGGTGCAGTTTACATCAGAGGAAACGAGAATGTCTTTGAGAATGTTACTTCAGTAAATAACCATGCTTATACAGGTGGATCTACCTATGTTGCAGGTGATGACAACGTTGTTAAAAACTGTACTCTTGTTGACAATACCGCTGATTTTGGAGGAGGTGCAATAGCCATTGAGGGAAGTAACAGTATCTTCACAGGCAACAACATCTCCAGAAATTCAGCATATATGGGTGGTGCTATCTATATTGATGGTGATAATAGCCTATTCACATACAACAACATCACCTTTAACGAAGCTCACAACAGTGAAGAATTTCCACTGTACAGTTCTGGAGGAGCTATGGCGATACAAGGGGCAAACACCAATTTCACCCACAACAACATTTCATCCAATTTAGCAGATGAAACTGGTGGGGCAATGGTATGTTATGGTGAAAATCTTTACATGGAAGATATCTATGCTTTCAACAACACTGCAGAAAATGGTGGTTTTGCTCAAATCATGTATGCCAACGATTTAATTATCAAAAATTCCACATTCTACAGCAACCATGCTACCGGAGACATCGGCAGGGACAGAGGTGAAGGTGGAGCAATTCACGTTTCATCCTCTGAAAACATTGATGTTCAAGGTAACTTTACATATAACACTGCAACAAACGGTTCTGCAATATATGTACAGGATTCCACATTGAGGGTTCATGATTCCAGCTTCTTTGACAATCAGGCTAAATCCTATCTGTTAATCATTGATTATGACAGGTGGAACAGTACAGCTAACTGTACTGTGAAAGGCGTTTGCAATTGCAGCTGCAATTGTTCAAGTCATAATACACGTAATCGTGAAAACACTATGAATAGTGTACATAATAGAATGTTAGATTCTATGCGGGCCAATGGAATGATTGATCTCATCCGTGCAAGCAGTTATGATGAGTGCGAATGTGGCTGTGGCTGCTCTGGAAATTGTTCAAGTGAAGGTAAATGCAACTGTTCTTGTGAAGACTTTAAATACATTGCAACAATTTATGAGGGCGAAAACATTACAATCATCGTTTATCATAAAGGTGGAGACAACATTGCTAATGCAATTTATAATCAGGAAAGTGATGTTACTGTAAACAACATCAGCTACCCATTCTATGCTATGAATGGTACTGAAATCATTAAGCATACTCCAGCCGAAGACATAAACCCTGTAATTGGGCCTGAAAACAGCCATGACGGTGAGGACATCTATCAATATCCTTTCGAAAACAACCAGATTATCAGGATTATTGTTTATGATGAAGGGGGCAATGTAGTTAAAAATGTCACATATGCTGAAATTAATAAGACTGACATTTATGGTGCTACAACATTGCTTCTTCAAGGCTTGAAAAAAGGAAATTATACTGTTGAGGCAATTTATAGGGAAAGTACCTATTACACTGCCATTGAAAACCGTTCCTCATTCAGAGTC
>JBGUIU010000360.1:0-4615 GCA_045113275.1 Paludibacteraceae bacterium | reverse complement strand
AGAAGCAGCGGCGTATCTGCATGTGTCTCTAGCGAGTATATATAATCTAGCAAACCAGAAGTTTAACGCTATACCACACGTTAGAATTGGTGCTCGTATTGTCTTCACAAAACAAGGTCTTAATGAATATATACTAAGGAATACAATCAATGGATGAGTTAGAACAATACTATAGGGACGACTTCTGCATTGAAGCAGATGTCCTCTATGAAGAGCTAAAAGCAAGGTTGCAAAATAGATTACGTCAACAAATCTATAAAACAAAACAGATCGTCAAATTCCCACAAGATGTTTTTGTTCAAGCATTGGAAGCACGGACTAAGTAAATCGCCAACTTATATCTCCTGGAAAAACATGATACAGCGTTGTAACAATCCAAATGCAAACAATTACCATAACTACGGCGGACGTGGCATTACCGTATGTAGTGAATGGACAGACTTTTCTCGTTTCTTAAAAGATATGGGCGAGAAACCTAAGGGTTGCAGTATCGAGCGTAAGAATAACAATGCAGGGTATTGTCCTGAAAATTGTATATGGGCTTCAAAAAAGGATCAGGCAAACAATCGTAGGGGCAATATCCTCATTGAATTGAATGGCGTACGTTATACCGTTGCTCAATTTGCTGAGAGATTTCACTTAAACGCTCAGCAACTCTATGCCAAACTGAATCAGCATCGCAGCAAAAACAATCCAAACCAAATGAATCTTTTCTAAGTTTTGTTTCGTCGTTAAACAAAAGGAATAAAAACTAAGTAAAAAAACAATAGACTGAGCATAAAACATACCAATTATGCAATGTCGAACTAAAAAACAGCAAAGAGTGTCCTACAGTGGGGGATAGATAATTAAATCCGTTTTTGTCTATCCCCTATTAACTTTTATACTATGAAAAGTTATTACTTCATCATTTTTCCAGTCCTTAATCTTGCACAAAACAGGTTCTCCTTCACCTGAAACTTTAGAAAACAAATCTAACTGCACCTCGCTCTTACTAAACGGAACGCAATCTTTGAGCCCGTCCATCTGCCATATATTCCACGTGATCACATCTGTAATCTCCAGGATACACTTCAACTCTGGCTCTTTGTTAAACCTGGCAACATAATAATCAATGAAGGTGTTTAGAATGTTCTCACGGGCTAAAAACAGATTGTCTCCCTGAAACTCAAACCCATATGTGCTTTTATAGGCTTTAAATGCCCACTCAAGCCATTCTGAACGCGTGAACGTATTCTCGTTTACCACACGCAACTTGCGGTCTAATACACCTATTCTGCGATCTAATGGCAGTTCTTCTCCTGTTGTAGTATCATACCTGGACACCAAATAAGGTGCTTCACCACAGGTAATCTCTAGCCACATTAACTGAACATATCTCTTCCAATCCTTATCGCCACCTGGAAATGCTATCTTGTTTTGATTTGGAAACCATCCCTTGTCCTGCATTGAATTGAACACATCTTTACGACCAAACCAATCTTCATCGAGATTATTTGTCATCTCGCAACACAACCAAGACGGGGTAAACACTTCAGCCCTCTTGCGTGTTCTATCTTTCTGTTCGTCCTTTGTTTTCTCTGTACGACGCTTAATTGCATATACCAACTCGGGTAAAATCGGCATTTTGGCAGAAAATTGATCACCAAGTTGGCAATAGCTATCGGTTGCCCAAACAATGTTTTTATTGGTCGTTCTATCTTTTAAAAGGAAATTTAACACTGTTTGGTTAATACGCTCTGCCATATTTTTCTTCTAGAGCCTTTTTCATGTCATCTAGAACTTGTTTTCTAACCTGAAAACACCTCTCTCTTGTTAGTTTTACTTTTTTTGCAATATCTGGTCCTTCTTCGCCATTAAAAAAATGTTTAACTATTGCCTGCTTTCTTTCATCAAACGTAGTTAATTCTTTAAAAAAAACATATCTTAAATCCTTTTTCTCACAGATATCAGCCGGTGTTGTATAATCAATTTCTGCAAGATATACTTTTCGTGCCATGTCAAAATCATTCAAAAACCCAACAGGAGGCAAATTAAACGCTCTTGCAATACGTATTCTATTAAAATGGAATTTATGATTGTTTGTTGCTTTTGTTTTTGGTTTATATCGTGATTTTGCCATCCACATTGTTAATTTTTTCAACACATCATAATACACCCATTTATACTCAACGTGTGTGATTTTTCTGCAACAAGCATTAAAAAATACATCAAACACTACGTCATGCACTTCATCAGGCTTAAAACCTTTAGCAACAAAACGACTTTCAAAGTGTTTTCTAAGGTTAGTGAGTTCAATAAACCTGTCCCAATTTACCAATCTAGTGTTCATTTTATCTTGATCTCAAAAAGCTTCTTGCATTTAGGAAAACTCCATGCGTCATATGTCGTGTCTTTAACCTGTGACACTTTGTCACGTGTTTCAAGGTGGTTACAATCTGTAACCGTCTGACAGCCACCCAACATAACCAAAATAACCAATTTAAGCCATGAAACCATCGATTATCTTTTGTTCAACAACTTCTTTAAGCCTCATCTCTGCCAAATCAAAATACTCACGATTGTTCTCAATTCCAACAAACCTACGGTTTAGCTTTTTAGCAACAACTCCCGTAGTGCCACTGCCCATAAATGGATCTAGAATTAAATCATTTTCATTTGTTGAAGCTAAAATTATTCTCTTCAACAACTCTTCAGGCTTCTGTGTCGGATGTTTACCATATATCTTTTCATGCTTTGGTACTGGATTTATTGCCCAAACACTTCTCATTTGCTTGTCCTTCTTCTTCAGAAAATCTTTCCCAAAGTCTCCATACTTCATTAGCTCATAATTAAATACATGTTTGGCTTTCTTTGTCTTCTTAGCCCAAATAATACACTCATGACTGGCTGTAAAACATCTACACGCAAGATTTGGTGTGGCGTTTGGCTTAAACCACACAATGTCATTCAAAATCCAATAGCCCAACACCTTCATAGCAAACCCGCATTGATGAATACTGTGATGTGTTCCTGATACCCAAATCGTTCCATTTGGCTTTAAAACACGCTTGCACTCAGCTAGCCATCGCTTATGGAATTCAAAATCTTCTTCAAAACCTTTGCTTTTATCCCATTCACCCTTGTCAACAGAATAAAACTTTCCACTTAAACAAGTGATCCCACCACAAGAAAGGAAGTATGGCGGATCTGCAAAAATCATATCAAAGGTTTCTTCTTGTATTTCTGATAGCTTTTTAATGCAATCCTCACAATAAATCTCGTAAAAAGCACTCATGCCAGTTCTGCATCCTGGTTCACAATCTCGTCATCAACTGTTAAGCTTTCCTTAAACGTTGCCTCTCTGGCATTCTCTAATTGCCTGCAGTTGTAGCAAATGTACCCACAATGAGAGCATTCCTCACGCGTGATTGCCCTGTTTTTATAGGTGTGAGTCACACCCTCATAATTACAAAAGGTCGTTCTCCCGCAATGCTTGCAGGTGAATTGATAATCCAACATAGTGTCCCCTCAAAAAAGTTTCGGTTTGAATATAAACAACGCAATAGCTCCAAAGATAGCAATCAACCCAGCAGCCCACTTGAGATCTGTTAGGGTCTCATGACTCTCTTTGAACCTATGATAGTTGTCTTTGAAAATGACCGAATCCTTTTCATTAGCTTGTACTAGCTGGCTTCTCTCTTTCTTTAAATCAACGCTATTCCTTAAAAGATCATTGATAGCTTTCTCGTCTAAGCATTTTGCCAATAATACCTCCTGCGAATCAGGGTGCCCTATAATCGAAAACACACCATCTAATGCCTTATTTGCTAAATCTAAATCAATGTCCTCTTGCCGTGCATAGGCTAGCAATATCTGCATGTTGTCATGCAACTTGGCATTGATCTCTTTGATCCTGTGATTGCGCTCCGCTAAAATCTCCGGGCCTACCGTCTGACAGCCGGCAAGAAATGAGCAACCGATTGCCACCAGAAGGAACACACTGCATGGATGTTTGATTTTTGGTGTGAATGTTTTGAGCATGTTAATCGTCCGTTTGATAATAAGATGGAACGCCATCACAGAAATTGTCATCTACTACACAATTAGCTACCATTAAGCCGATCGCAAGACCGGCTAATAAACAGATAAATAAATTGATAAACGTTTCTAATTCAAACTGCGTGGCTTGTTTGATTTTGTGCAAGATTTTGAGCATTTTCGTGTCCTAAGGGTCTTTGTTTCGCAAGGTGCAAGTGTTTTACGCCAACCGTTAATTGATGTCAATAGATACGCAAAGAAAAGGAAACTTTGCGCATAATCTCCTTTTGCAAGATTCAAACAGCAAAGTATGAAATTTGTCAGAGTCCATATTTGGAAGCTCAACAAATAGAAGCCGTAAGAATTAAGTATAGCCCCGCCTAAGGCCGTACATACAACAAGCCACGCAAAAAGTTCCATATTAAAAATGTTATAAAATTTTCAATGCAAAAGCAAGACATATTTACTTGCCTAAGAAAATTATTTTTTGTACCATTAACATTATGGACACTAGATTGTTTAAGTACCTGTTAACGGTAAAAAATCAAGCTCAAAACACCCTCATAAAGCTAGATAAAATTGAGGAAGAATTCAC
>JBGUIU010000359.1:0-3281 GCA_045113275.1 Paludibacteraceae bacterium | reverse complement strand
AGTTTTTCAGATTTTATTTGTACCTTTGCCATGTCTTGTTACGATTTACGCTTGTTTTGATTTGCAACACTAAGATAAGTGAAAAATTTGACATGGCAAAATCCTGGGCAACTTTTTGTTGCTCAGGAACTTATAAATAAAGTTAAATTATAGTGTTGCGGAATTAAGGGTATGGACTTTAATAAAGCTCGATTATTATATCTTATCGTATTTTTCCTGTATTCCGGCCTAAGTGTGTCCGGACAATCGATTCATGTTTCAGGAAGAGTACTTCAACAAAATACGCAAACACCTGTTGAGTTTGCTAATGTCGTTCTATTCAAACAAGATTCAGTCTTTCTGAAAGGAACAACGACAGACACTATCGGAAGATTTGAATTTGAAAATCTTCCCACAGATAATTATGTGCTGTCAGTATCCTGTTTAGGATTTGAAACAAAGCGGATTTTGATACAGAATCTGACGGAATCAGCACAAATAGATGTGTATTTGAATGAAAATGTTTTGTTACTTGGGGAAGTGGTGATTTCTGCTTCTTCCACAATAAACAAGATTAACCAACGGATTGTGTTCCCGACAAAATTGCAAATCAGCCATTCTGCCAACGGAATGCAATTGCTGAATACAATGATGCTTCCCGGCTTGAACATCAATCCGATGCTGAATACGATTTCATCATCCGACGGCGGGAAAGTCATTTTGCAGATTAACGGCGTAAATACCACGCCGGAAGAAATTCAGACCTTGCAACCCCGCCAAATCAAGCGGATAGAATATTCGGATTATGCAGGTATCCGATACGGACATGCTTCCAAAGTTATCAACTACGTGGTAGTAAGGGATGATAAAGGCGGTGGTGTTGGTGTGGATTTGATGAACTCGCTGAATATCCTTACAGGGGGCGATGTTTTCTTTGCCAAATTCAACAAAGGAAAATCGGAATATGCTTTGAACTACACCGCAGCGTTTCAACGCATCAACACGAATAACAGAAATCGCACAGGTAGTTATCAGTTTGAAAATTCATCCCCTATATTGAGGGAAGAAATCAGTGCCGGAGGTGATTATTCGTACCAAATGCATGATTTTTCGCTGACATACAACTATCAGCAGAGCGATTCGGCTTTTTTCAATGCCAAGTTGAAATATAATCTGAGCAATCAGCCTCACAACGATTTCAACAGTTTTCTAAAAGAGAATGGCACGGACAAAGGGTTGATTTTTGACGGAAGTCAGCAAAAAATTAATGTTCCTACCATCGACTTGTATTACCAGTATGGTTTACCCAAAAATCAGAAAATATATGCTAATGTGGTGGGGAGTTATGCGAACGCAGCATCTTCGCGGAATTACTGCGAATACAACGATGTTGATACTCTTTTCAGCGAACGTTCGGAACTGTTTTCCGATAAATATTCACTGATTGCCGAAGGCATATACGAAAAAGGATTTGCCCATGGAAATTTGAAATTCGGGATAAAACATATTCAGTCGTTTACAGAGCAGACAATTAATCAGGGCGAGGAATTCAAATCGGATTTGAATCAGGCGGAATCGTCGGTTTTTGCAGAGTGGTTTTATAGTAAGGGCAAATTCAGCTATAGCTTGGGACTTCGCCTGAATCGCCTGCATTTTTCCAATGTATCTGTTACCAAAAGCTATTACCATTTCTTACCCAAAGCGATGGTTGGCTATCGGTTCAGTGATAATTCTTTTATCCGGTATGATGCGGAGATGAGTCAAACGAATCCAACCCTGATGGAGTTGGCCGACACGGAAATCCGTCTTGACTCGTATCTTGCCGAGAAAGGGAATCTGTTGCTTCAACCGTACCTGAATCTGAATAATAATTTATATTACGAAAACAGAAAAGGGTTGTTCGCTTTCAATGCAAGCCTGCATCATCACTACAAACACAATCCTATCATGGAATCGAAAAGAGAACATGGAAATGTGTTCCTGACAATGCCCGAAAACATGAAAGATTGGAATAAGTATAATGCGGAGATAACATTGAAAGTAGGGATGATAAAAAACTTCCTGCAATTTTCGGTTACAGGAGGCTTCAACCACTTTGACAGTCGTGGGAACAACTATTCGCATACCCATTCTAATTTTTATTACAGGGCAGATGTTTTGGCAATGTATAAGAAATGGATGCTGATAGGCCAGCTACAGCCTTTTGACGAAAGGTTATACGGCGAAACCGTCATAAAGGATGGTAATTATCACTACTTGGCTATCCGGTACAATGCGACTAATTTTTCTTTTGGCATAGGTGCGTTCAATCCGTTTAAGAATGTTTCCCGAACCATTATGGAAAACAAAAATGCACAAGCGCCTTTCCGAAGAGAAAGTTTTAGCGATGCATGGAACCGAATTCTCGTTGCCACGCTCACTTGGAATTTTAATTTCGGAAAAACTCATCTTGTCGGTACTAAATCGCTGAATAATCAGGATACCGACTACGGAATCAAAGGAAGTTATAAGTAAGATTAGGTGTTGATTTCAACAAATTCTGTATTATGTATTTCTGGCAAATCTATCACTAATTATCTTTCAGCGACATGTTGTTGCTTCGCGTTCACTGAATCCTATCGGAATTCAGTGAACGCCTTTGTGTGTCGTCAACTGACGATATCATCCTTTTTTTTACTCAAAATCAATAAAAATGAAAGATAAGATAAAAAACATTGCAGAAAAATTAGAACATCAAATCAGGATGCATGAACTCGATTTAAATGACAGGATTAAAGATATTCCTCAAATAATATTGCTGTTGGAACAGGGGTTCTCGGAATTGAAAGAAATAGTTTCGTTTTATAAGTTCAAAAGTGAAATGGATGAAATATTCTTTTTCAAGATAATAAAACCCAAGTTTTTTAGTAAACTAATCTATTACAGGAAAGTGTATAACATCGAAATGATGCGCCCCAACGGACAAGATTGTGTGCTGAAAAATTATTTCATCAATGAACTGAATCAGTTAGAGAATTTCTACAATAAGAACATTGATTTCTATAAATACTACCGTTCGGGAAGTACGCATTTGGATAAGTACTTTTTTCTGAGAGGAAAACAAGATATTCAAATGACAATGGAAACATTTTATTTTGAAAGAGACCCTAATTTTTCTACGATTTGCGATTTTAAAGTTGCAAAAATAGTAGCAAACGAAATGTTGCGAATTTATCTGAATCCTAAAATCCGCAACTATCATCCAATACACGATTAAGGGTAGATTTATGAGTCGTTAGTAGCAGCTTTCAGTAAAAAGCAAC
>JBGUIU010000358.1:0-16949 GCA_045113275.1 Paludibacteraceae bacterium | reverse complement strand
TGTTTCAATATATTGATAAGATCCTCTTGAGCAGATTGTTTCATCTCCTCACATTTACGACTATATGACTTACTCTCTATATCCGAGCAATAAGATTCATGATATGTTTCAAAATCATCTCGTAATTTCTTAGGGACATTCTGCTCTAACACATGAGTCCAGATATGCTGTTCTATCTGATCATACAATCGGACCCTCATCTTTCCTATCTCCGTTTTGAATGATTTCAAGTTACGAACAATGCGTGTCAGACAGCCGACATGAACATTACTTGAAGCCAACTGTTTCTCAATAGCAGAAGGAAGTGTAACTTGAGCAAAGACATTCTGGTTTTGCTTGCGCAACGAACTAATTTCTTCCAAAACGGCACCAGATTCTCGTGATATAACATCCAAGATTTTCATCCGCAGATTAATAGGATAATATCTCAGATAATGATTATAATAGAGTTTCTTTAATTTTTTATCAGCAAAATTTGCGATTGGATGAGGTTGTGGAGCTGCCATTTCGAAATCTGACAGGTCAAAATCGATGTGTTCAAACTTAGATATGATATTTCCGACATCCACCTTGCTGAAATCAATGATCTCGCTTTCCTGATCTGGATATTCTAAGTCGCCATCTTTACCTAAGATACCTATTACATCGTTTAAAACTGTCTCATTATCAATTCTATCCTGTACCGTAGAATCAAAAAAGACTGATGCACATCCCATCGAGAAGTAAAATCTATCATCCGAGCTACTTCCACTAATAAGAGGGTGAATCCGATCACATGCATAATATAAATGCACCAAACACTGGAAAAGATATTCCGCCTGCTCAGTCTCATTCAAGATCGGCATATATGACTCGACTCTATTTTGCACATCTTGGAAAAAGAACATACGATCATATCCACGAACAGATGGGATGGTATGTTGTACCTCTATTTCACGAAGAGATAAATATACATTTTGACGTTGCTTCACGTCGAGACTATTCACATTGGATGGTATATAATAGGTTCCAACAATCGATATTCCTTGATGAATATGATTTGGAAGAATACGTCCCTTTTCCTTTTGAAGCATAACCGCAATCGAAGGAAATACCAGTTGTGATAATTTCTGTGTGATATCTCCCAAAACACAAATATTCAACGTAGATGCACCATCTACATTTGATTTACGAAGCATATGCACAAATTCCTGTCCTTTTTGTACAATAGACTCCTGAAAATCATATATGTGCTGAGACATTACATCAGCATCATTCCAATCTGTATCACCAAAGATGTTATCAAATCTAGTATAAAACCACAATCGATCATCCTTCCCTTCCTTCTCCTGCCACTCCTGAATATCCTCTTCCATCAAGACACCACATAACCGACCGACAAGCTCACGAAAATGAGTTTGCCGGTTATCCTGATTATTTAAATCAATTATCCAAAGAGGAAGCATCTTTTATTCTTCAAGAATTAATGAGATATTAACCAATAAATTTGTGTACAGTGTCGTAATCGTTACGGATGATATTGAAAAAGATGTTATACAATCGTTTTTCATCATCTGTCGTACTCTGTTGTTTAAGAAGAGAAAGGTTCTTTAAAACAGCTTTTTGCTTTTCTGCATAACCATCCTTCAATATCTGTTCTCCATTATAGACAAGAGCTGTACCGTCAGGATTCAATACAATATTTCCTTTCTCATCCAGTTCAGTCTTCTTCTGTCGAAGAATACCTTGTAACAACCGATCTAATGTCTCACTATATCTTCTATTATAGAATAGTTTGAAATATTCATCAAACTGCAAACTGAAGTCGGCACCCGAAACCTCATCGTAAAGTTTCTTTCCGTTTTCAATCTTACGAAGACAAAGAGCACCCTTATAGATTGAGAATGCCTCTGGTCGTGCTATTTCGAACGAAGTACGATTCTTTGGATTAACCAAATACATTGATGTTTCATATGCCTCAGGATCAAACTCGTCTTGATAGAACAATGGCTTCAAATCCTCTTCATACTCCTTCAACAAAAGCATCTTGGCAAATGTCCGATGTTGAGAAAGCACCTCATCAGGAAGATCATCCAACGTAATCTTACCCAGGAACTGAGCGAAATCATGATGGAAATGATACTTCTCACGGAAAGTAGCATTATTATACACCATCTCTATATTATCATAGATACGATAATCACGGAAAGATAATCCGTACTTCGATTTCAGAACCAAGGCAGAGTTCGCATCACCACCCGAAACATAACGATGACGGATATTTCCTTCTTCATATCCTAACATCTCCTTAGCCAAGTCTTTGTCTTGTGCAACGAACACAAGATGCTCCTCCTTCTTCGTCACCTCAATACGTGCTGTATTATAATTGAAGAACAAAGCCGGACTTAAGCTCTTACGCACTTCATCTTTTTGTTCATTTGGAAGGTCACGGAAGAAATGAGACACTTTCTTGTTTGCCCAATTCTCCTGTATATTCTTATTCTCACGAGTAGCCACATCAAGTACCTGTTGTGCAAAATAAAGGAAATCCTCAATGATAGCTTCTGGCTTTCGATCTTCCATCAAAACAGGATTAGCAAAGAATCGACACTCTTCAGTGACTTGTTCCTCTTTGCCTCTTCCCACTTTCTCTTTCTGAATCAAGATATATTGCTGAGCCATCAATTGCTCCAACCGTTTCTCGTTCTTCGTCTCATAGATTCCTTCGTTAATCAACTTAGAGAGATCTGCACGATTCGGAGTCTCCGCTCTATCCTCATCCGCTTGTATGATATTTCGATAGCAACGGCTGAAGAAATTATTTGCCTTCCATCCGTTTCCATTACATATCTCCTTCAGCATTGGAAGATAAACCGTCGTGACATCTAATGATGTATTACCAAACTCAGTTGCCAATCGATCATAATAGCGAACGGCCTGTTCGTTCATCTCAGATGCTTTATCCTTTATCATCATCAACTGACTTTTCAGTCTAGCCAACTCATCACTTTTTTCGTTTGTACAGAAATCTCCAAGCAGATCATGCGCCCAATCTTCGATTACCTGATCAATGTATGCATGTACATACGAATCCAGTTCACTTTGATACTTCTTAATATCATCACGATTGGATTTAATCGTTTTTTCAGCGAATGAGCGATCTTCTGCCTTCTTGGCATATTCCTGTAGTTCATTTAATTTGTCTGACATCTCATTCTTTTTCTTGTCATACAAATCATTCTCTTTGTCATATCGAGAACGAACATAGCTACGAACAGCATCTACAGCATTTATAGCATAGATCAAACCTTTCTCACGTATCCATGTCTCTGCCTGTTTCCAGATCCCCTTAACCAACAACTGCTTATTAGCACTTCTCTGCTCAGGAGTAACCTTATTTGCTTTGATGTTCGACTCAATTGATTCAACCTCACTTAATACATTATCCAATTTCAATATGCTAGGCAGTTCCTCCTTGCCAGATACAACAGAAGGATCTAACACATCCTCTTCCAATTCATTCAGTTTGGCGAACACCAATTCATTGGCTAACGTATTAGGCACCTTATGATCCAATTGCTGGAATAATTTCTTGTATAAGGAAGGAATTACATTCTCTGGTATCTGATTCTCCTTATCATCAGCATTCAACAACCAAGAACGCAACACATCACGTTCAAATCTTCTATGGAAATAACGAACAAACTGATCCGTTGGCTTATGGAGTTGAACATATCCCATTGGAACCAAGAAATCTTCATGATTCCTTTCCATGATATCATTCATATAATTATCAATGTCCGAACGGAAGGTCTCACCGCCAGCACCATGATGAAGGATATAGATCATCTCTGCCGTATTGTGATACATTACATGTGTGCTTCCTAATGATGTACCTTTATCTGTTTGAATATCAATAGGAATCATATAATAGAAAGGACAATATTTACGTTTACTGTCAATCAGATTATAATCATTTAGGAAGGCCATACGATGCATTACTGTATTTTGTTTCTTCTCCTGGCTCATCTCTTTAAAAGCCTGAATCTCACTAAACACAGCATATGCATTCAAGGCATACTTCTCTTCGGTAGAGTTACAATCAATATAGACTTTCGGCATATACATGATTAGAATCAACTGAGGATCCCCATCACCTACTATTTGTTTGTGAATCTGATTGATATGATACAACACATCATTGACAATACCACTTCCTGTTCCTCCATTCGAGCTACCTACAACCCAATAAAAGATTGTGCAACTCTCTCCTCCGACGGTTTTCACATCATTCAATGCAGAGATAGCTGCCTGTAACTTCGTTTGAAAATCCGTTAAAGAGTGAGCAAAAGCGATACGAGACTTCATACGAAAAGCACCAGCACCAAATCCAAGAGGTTGATCAGGAATCTTTACAGCCAATTCAGGAGAACAAGCCTCTAAAATTCGTTTGTTGATCAACGTTGTCGTATCCTGCGTAGCCTCATAATAGATTGCCTGCGGATTGGCAAGTCCCAAATTAACTAAATCTGACTGCGGATTAATAAATGGGACACGTCCCTCTTCAAAATCCTTTCTGTTTCGTTGATTGGCTTGATCTATATCACGCTGATCCGTATCCAAGAAAAGGAAACGATATGTTTCATTCATAGCCTCCAAACGAGACTTTGTAGCAGTATGCGTTGGATAACGATTTGCGTAAACCTTCTCCTTAATCTGAGTAACAGTCTGACATCCAGACCCTCCTAAACCAATAAAAATGTGTTTTTCGTTTGCCATATATAGTAATTTTTTATTTCCTAATTAATTATTCTCCACCAATCGAATCGTTACCTTGTTGGTAATCTCTCTCTTGTTCTGTCCACAACTCAACTTGGCTATCGAGTTGTTCTTTTTGTCCAGTCGTCCTTCCTGACCCATCTTAGTCCCCACGTATCCTTTACCAGAAGACCATCTGTAATACGGACGACAGAACAACAAAAATGGTAAAGGTTTTACCTTTTCGACAACGATTTGCCAGTTGACATCATCAACACGGAAAATCGCACCACTACCAATTGTCAAATTCTCACATGGAGTTATCTTTTTACTAAATATCTCTTTCCCATACTCATCAGAAACAGATACTTTTCCCTCCATTCTATCTTTACTATTAATGATGATTGCACGTATAAATAGGATAAGATATATAACCATCAATACAATCAACAAGATGGTAAGCCATAATGGTAGAATAAATGTAAAGATCCATTGGTCCTCATCACACAATGACTTAGTGATAGGTTTCACTATACCTAACTTTTCCAGTTCAGAATCATAATCTGTAGGCAGCGAGATACCCAAGTTCAAACTATCCTGTAAATGATGGAATCCATATTCCTCGTATTTTACCTTACCCAGTTCAACTTCTAAGCGAGCATCTCTCACAGATCCATAATTAGCTGTATCATTCACAAAAGAGAAACCAGCCTGAGATAAATAAGTAGAATCAATCTTAATCTTTGGATAAAGTCGGTTAGGGTTCCATGTAATATGTGCAACCGTATTACCATCAATATCAATTTCTGTATTCATAGAAACTTGTCCCGCTTTATTTTCAGAATCAATGATTGCACGTAGTTTAACAACTAGAATATCCCTACGTAACTGTTCAAACCATTGTTCGATCGCATCCTTAGAGTTATTTGTTTGTACAATCTCGAGTCCACTCTCAACTATATTAAACACATTATCACGTAGTTGATTAAGACAATACTCCTTCTGTGATTTATTGTCAATACCTTCGTCCGTTAATTCAACAGCAATACAACGAACGTAAGACCCCTGGATAGCCGCTTTTAGTTTTTTCTGCATATCCATCAGCTCCTCTTCCGTTAATTTTCGTTTATTGAACTGATGAGGAGGAACCTTCGGGATGTTATTCAAGAAATCAGTGAACGGCATCAGAATATTCACTTTGTATTCCGAATTAGAAACAATAGCCTTAGATATCTCGTTGATAGCCTTATATATATTCGTATGATCCTTGAATAACTGATCATAATTAGGGTTTTTATAGAGTTGTTCCATATTACTACAAAGCGTTCTCTTCATCTCGTCAGAAATGATTCCAGAGAAGCCCATAGGATTCTTCACTTCCGTACCAAAAGGGATGATCGTAACTTTATCACCATTCGGTAATGCATTGATGAAATTCTTTAGCAATGGGACCATGACCCGTTCATATTTATCCATGGAGCCTGATACATCAATGGTGAATATATAATGTGCATGACATTTATCGATATCATCTCTATAGATTTCAGTCAATTGGGGAAATGACTGCTCTAAATATTGGAGAGGTGACTGCGCATAGATGTTTGAGCAAATACAAATGAACAAAAATGAACAAATAAGATATCTATATAGTCTCATAACAAATTTTATTATTGTATTTATGACAGAAGAACCATCACATAAACACATATATCATATTCTATCAATCATTTCTAGCTCTTCAGTGAAGAATAGCTAAGCAACCCACAATTGGCATATTAATGCACTCTGATGTTCATACAAAATTACACAAATTCAAATAGTATGCAACTTTTTTAAACATCAAATACCCTAAAAATAGCATCACAATCAGATGAATGAATTATGATGCGGCAATAATCTCTATCTCGATCAATGCACCTTTAGGCAACGAATCTACAGCAACGCATGAACGAGCCGGAGCATCTGTCATAAAATATTCAGCATAAATAGAGTTTACCGTAGCGAAATCTGACATGTTTGTTATAAACACCGTTGTTTTAACCACGTTTGAAAAAGTCATATTAGCTGCTTTTAGGATTGCACCTATATTACGCATAACTTGGCGTGTCTGAGATTCAATATTACCAGATAAGTTACCCGTGTTAGGGTCGATTGCAATTTGACCAGAAGCGTATAATACTCCGTTTACAACAACGGCTTGACTATATGGTCCGATAGCTTTAGGAGCATCAGGAGTTGAAATAATTGTTTTCATAATTTTAAATTTTAGTAAGATAAAAACGAAAAAGGAAAAATCAAATGATCTTTCCTTTTTTTATAGTAGATATAACAAAACTTCATTAATAATTATTAGCTCTTTGCATAGCTGTATAATTAATCTTTAATGCATAAGCATTTCTTAAAGCTTGCTTCACGTCCGTAACGATACCCATTTTGGTATCTTTATCAACTTTCAACGAAACTATCATAAAAGGTTGGTCTTCCTCTTTCATTGCAGCACGTTTGGTTGCAATATATTTTTCTACCTCATTTGGATTATTAGCAAATTGATCATCCAACTGAATACGAGACTCCTGACCATAAGCCTTTTGTTGTTCTTTCTTTGGAGTACCAATATATACATACTTTACCAAAGACTTTTTCTCCAACTTTTGTAGTTCTGTTGCCTCAGGCATCTTTTGGTCTACCATCAAGGTAACCTCCTTCATAGAAGTTGTCGTCATGAAGAAGAACAACAACATGAAGATGATGTCTGGCAAGGAAGAAGTACTAATTGCAGGTAACTTCTTACCACCGTCTTTTCTAAATTTTGCCATTATTGAGCTCCTCCTTGATTTAGTTGACCATAATTCTTTGGTTCAGCTTCAGAAATACGCTGTGGATATACCTGTTGAACAGCTTTCTGTTTCTCCTCATCTAATTCTGCATAAGCAGAACCAAATTTCTCACGAGATAATTCTTCACGAAGTTCATTATAAGCAGCCACCAATTCATTTTGAACATTGATGTATGCTTGATATGATGTACCGCGGTCATTCTGTAAGGAAATAACATGATCCTTTGTAATCATCATTGTACCCATGAAAGGAATATCTTCCGCTTTCTTAGCAGGCAATGAACCACTATTATTAGGATTAGCTATGAATTCCTTTGCTTTTTCTCTCAACTTGTTAATAGGCGTTACCTCACCGTTTACCATCAAGAGGTCACTACTATTAATAAGTACCATCATGATGTTACGTTTATTGATTTCAACGTCCTCTTCTGTTTTCTGATCCTCTGGAACAGGAGCTGGAAGCTTACGTGACAATCCTTTATCGGTCGCCATTGACGTAGTCACAAGGAAAAAGATAAGCAACAAGAATGAAATATCCGCCATTGAACTCGCGTTAATTTCCTGTACTTCTCTTTTCTTTTTAGCCATAATTAGAATTTTTTAGCCAAGAATCCAAACAATGTAACAAACGTAGCTACAGCTGCCAAAACAACTGCAGATGTAATACACATGTTTGTTAGACGATATATAGAAGGCTCATGAGATCCCTCATATCCAATGATAGAAATAGGAGTTGTATCAGCACCAAAATATGTAGCTAACAACAATACACCTAACACTAAAGTTGTAATCAAAGGGACAATAACCGATTTAGGATTATATGATGCCTTTGAAATAAAGACCAATATAGCAAATGCAAGAGTAGCAACCGCTGCAATAATGATTAGGACATATGCCCAACTGATCATCATTGAAGTGTATACCGGAGCATCTGTATCACCAGCTGTCGTTGGCACAGATTCTTCGCCACCCAAGTAAAAGAATCCACAAATGACCAATGTGATAGCCATTAATGCGATCAATACAATAGATGAAATTTTATTATTCATAATATCTTACTCTTAGTAATGTAAACTTGATTAGTTAGACAAGTCACTTAATTATTTATTCTTCTCGTTGTATTTTACAACCAAGTCTAACAAAGAAATAGAAGAATCTTCCATCTCAGTTGTCAATGCTTCAATACGAGTCAAGATAAAGTTCAAGAACAATTGAAGAATCATAGCTACGATCAAACCGAACACTGTTGTCAACAATGCAACCTTGATACCTCCAGCAACGACTGTTGCAGAAATATCACCTACTTGTTGAATCTTATCGAATGCCTGGATCATACCGATTACAGTACCCATGAATCCTAACATTGGAGCCAATGCAATACACAATGAAATCCATGTGATATTCTTTTCCAATCCACCCATTTGAACACCTCCGTATGATACGACTGTCTTCTCTACTACATCTGATCCTTCTTGAATTCTAGACAAACCTTGATACATGATAGATGCGATAGGACCTCTTGTATCACGGCACAAATCCATTGCACCTTCTACATCATTCTCATCCAAGCATGATTCAATACCTTCCAACAACTTCTTTGAATTAGTTGAAGACAAACTTAAATAGATAATACGCTCGATGCAAAGTGCCAAACCAATAATCAAACACAATGCAACAAATGACATAAAGTCAGCACCACCTTCAATAAACTTAATCTTTAAAGCTTTAAACATACTAACTTCTTCAGTCTTTTGCGCAACTTCTTGTGCATCAGCTTTTTTTACTGGAGCTGGTTCAGCCACCTTCTCTGTTGCAGCGGATGCAGCTTCATCTACTTGTTCTGTAGTTGATTCTTCGCTAAACTCGTCTTGTTGAGCCAATACATTTGAAGTCAAGCCAAATGTTACAGCTCCTAAAATTGCTAATGTTGCAAAAATCTTCTTCATTTTTTTAGTTATTAATTATTTATTATTGTTATTAATTTCTCTTCTTCCGCGGAGAGAACGGGATTCGAACCCGTGATACGCTTTGGACGTATACACGCTTTCCAGGCGTGCCTCTTCAGCCACTCGAGCATCTCTCCATTTTCAGACTTTTCTCACGTCCTACACGTGTATCCAAAAACGGGTGCAAATTACAAAAAAATTCATTACCAAAGAACCCTTTTTCAAAATAATTTTTAACATAGCCCGCAAATACATTGACTTTGTTCCTCATAGGATGAAATCTACAAAAACATCTCAACCCACATGTCGAATCGTTTCAATGTCTCTTCTCCATATTTCTCTAGTTTACACCTCGCTTGCTTTACGTTTCGCTCCACTCCTAAATGCGTCTTGGAAAAGAACTTATCTGCAAAACAAATAACCTGCTCCTCCATGCTCACAGGCACCATATCTCGATGTGGCACTGGTAAATCCTCTTTGATGATATACGGCAACGACAAACCTGTCCCTGTATGCCGCTCACATACCAACGCATGCTTCGGATACCCTTCCTCCTGTATCATCTCACTTCCTAAGTATCCATGACATATATAGGCATAATCTCCATCACAATGTAAGTCCGGTGCATACGTTTTAATTATTCCTATATCATGCAACATCGCAGCTTCTTCTATAAATTTAAGATCTAATGCTAAATCACTGCGACGATTTGCAATCCGTAATGCCATATCTGTTACATCCAACGAATGACTCATCAGTATCTTATACAACTCCGAAGAACTGTCATAATATTTCTCTATTATATGTATGGGATCCATCTTTTCAATTAGTTTTATACAAAATTAACGTAATTTCTAGAATTTCGGAAAGACATTCATAAAAAACATACGATTATCTAACATATTCTCTTAATTACCTCCCTTCGATGCGGATCAGTCCAAATTAAAGTAATACTTTTGCATAAAATTTTATCACTATGGTTTTAATTGACACGCATTCTCATATATACGAAGATGATTTCAACGAAGACAGAAATGAAGCTATCTCTCGTCTTCTTGCCAATAACGTAAAAAAAGTACTATTACCGAACATTGATTTAGACAGTCTTCCCAAAATGCTAGCGTTGGAACAAACAGATACCACGCTGTTCTCCTCAATGATCGGCCTACATCCAACTAGCGTCAATGAAAGTTACAAAACACAACTTTCCTCTCTTTATGATTCCTCTATCCATCATAACTATTGCGCAATAGGAGAAATAGGTCTCGATTTTTACTGGGACCGCACTTTTGAAAAGGAACAAATCATCGCCTTTGAGGAACAAGTGGACTGGTCAATTCAAAAAAATCTCCCACTCGCTTTACATGTGAGAAAAGCACTCCCAGAGACAATTGCGAGCTTGAAAAAATTCGATAAAAACAAATTACACGGTGTATTCCATAGTTTCTCAGGTTCATATGAAATGAGCCAAGAAATAGCTCGTATTGGTGATTTTTACTATGGTATTAATGGTGTCGTCACATTCAAAAATGCGGGCGTTGCAGAAGTCGTAAAAAACATTCCGCTAGATCGCATCGTACTAGAAACGGACTGCCCATATCTTACTCCCGTCCCTTTTAGAGGAAAACGCAACGAAACTAGTTATATTAAATATATAGCTGAAAAAATAGCATCTATAAAAGAACTTTCAGTCGAAGAGGTCGCTCATCAAACCTCGGAAAATGCAATAAAATTATTTCGCATAAACACCATCAAAGAATAAGTCATCAAACAAAAACAGTAAAAATAAAAGGAGGTTTGCTCAATGAACAAACCTCCTTACTTTTTATCTTACTACTTAAAATTACTCAGCAGCAACTGGTTCAACAGAAACAAATGAACGATCGTTCTTTTTCTTTCTGAATACTACAACACCATCGATCAATGCGAATAAAGTATGATCTTTACCCATACCAACATTTTCACCTGGATGATGAACTGTACCACGTTGACGAACTATGATATTTCCAGCTTTTGCAAATTCACCACCAAATACTTTAACTCCGAGTCGCTTACTTGCTGACTCACGACCGTTCTTGGAACTACCAACACCTTTTTTGTGTGCCATGTTTTTTAATTTTTAAAGTTAAGCAACTACGTTATTAATTTTTAATTCTGTCATACATTGACGGTGACCGTTTAATTTACGATAACCTTTTCTTCTTTTCTTATGGAAAACAAGAACTTTGTCACTCTTAACATGAGAAACAACCTCTGCAGTAACTTTTGCACCTGCAATAGTAGGAGCTCCTACTGTAATGTTTCCACCGTTGTCAATTAACAACACTTTATCAAAATCTAATACAGAACCACGTTCTGCATCCAAACGATGAACATACAATTTTTGACCTTCTTCAACTTTAAATTGTTGTCCAGCAATTTCTACAATAGCGTACATTTTTTAATACTATTTTATGTTACGTCCGGTGGTGGATTTGCATCACTTATTCGAACCACGGAGGACAAATCGGGTGCAAAGATAACACTTTTTATTTATTCAAACTATATTTTTTGTATATTTTTCCTTTACTTTGCAAAAAAGGATTTGAAATGGCTCACGTACAAATTAAAGTTAATAATCTATATCCTACAGAAGAGGGTAGCTATCTTCTGATAATGGAAGGTGTTGATTCTGGTAAGAAGTTTGGAATTCTGACCATGAAGAATGAAGCCATGTATATTACTTCCTTCTCTTTCGGGAAAAGGCCTCCCCGTCCATCGCTATACGAATTATATTCCAACTTTCTTGTCGAAGAGAACTACAAACTACAAAAAGTTGTCTTAACACAATATAAAAACAACATCTATTACGCTGCGTTAATATGCATAAATTGGAATACGAACGAAGAGAAATATATTGACATCAAGGCAACGGACGCCATAGCACTTGCCTGCCTAAACAATATAGCCATTTTCGCAGAGGAGGAGGTCATCCTAAAATGTAGTGAACTATACAAACATATAATTGAGAAGATGGAGGAAAAATATATAAAACAGTCATCCTCCATTAATCATACTATGCTACAACACTATCAAACTCAACTGCAACATGCAATAGAAACAGAAAACTATGAGCTTGCAGCTGAAATAAAAAAGAAATTAGATAATATAAACCATAAATCTCAATGAAGAATCATCGATTACATACAATTACATTATTATTTATTTCTGTAGCTCTATACGGACAATGTGACACAACATGGTACACAGGAGAGGGTACTCAATACGGTGGAATTGCTGGTACAAACGGAGGCAATTGTGGTATTTTTGTTGATAAGGATGATTTCCGTCACTGTGCGATGAACCACACTCAATATGACAGTAGCTATGCATGTGGTGCATGTGTAAGAGTAATTGGTCCTCTTGGTGAAATAAACCTTAAAGTTGTGGACAGATGTCCGGAATGCAAGCCTGGGGATATCGATCTATCTACAGATGCATTTACATCAATTGCAAAATTAGAGGATGGTCGTGTGAAGATACAATGGCAATACATACCATGCCAAGACAATGATAAAACAATAAAAATTTACATAGACAACGGCTCCAGTCCCTATTATTTCAAGGCACTCTTTTATGATATAAAATACCGCATCAAAACAGTTGAATGGCAAACAAAGGACGGTGATTTTCTCCCCATTCATCGTGAAATGTACAATTATTTTGTAGCACCTAGTGGAATAGACGAAGGTCGAACACAATGTGGCCCCTATACGTTTCGTATAACCGATGAATATGGGAATACCGTATATGCAAATAATATATCCTATAAAACAGGAGAAGAAATTGATCTTGGCGTACAATTCCCTGACTGTGAAGAAGGTAACAAACTCAACGATACAGACAATTCATTGTTATGGAGTAATGATATTAAAAAAATTGAAGTGTTTGATCTTTTAGGACGTTACCTAAACAGTTATAATAATGTAACCGACTATCTCTCATTTGCAGAGCAATGGAAGAAGATTCATATCATAAAACTTCACTTTGAATCGTTCTGTAAGGTAGAAATACACAAATAATCCAGTTGGAAATCACATGACGGATATTCAGATAGTTTGTACAGGATGTGATGTTTAATGATTTCAGCTTAAATTTAAGCTCCTATATTTGATAGGAATAGAAGTAGTAACATAGAAAAAGAGGGTGAATCGAAATTCGATATCACCCTCTCTTCATTTATGAATTAACAACTTATTCTTGATTCAAAGTGAAACGTTTGAACTCAGTAGCTGTTAAGGATTTAGATACAGAAGACATATATTGAGCAACATTCATCTTAGCTTCCTTGATGAAAGCTTGATTTAACAATGTTTGTTCTTTATAAATTTTCTGGATACGTCCATTAACAATACCATCAATCATTTGTTGTTTCAAGTTAGAAGCAGCTTGTTCAGAAACAGTAGCTTTGATCTCACGAGCCTGAGCAGCTTGTTCAGCTGTCAACCAACCTTTTTCAACATTAGATTCAATGTGAGCTTCAGAATCAACATGAGCAGGATTGATACCAGCCTTTGACAAAGCATTATCAACTTGTTTTTGGATCATCTCTGCCTTAGTCTTTTCAGTAGCGATTTCACGTTCCTTAGCAACATAATCAGCAGGTACACCATTCTCATCAATTGCGATAGGATTCATAGCAGCTACCTGCATTGCAACATCCTTATAAACTTGAACATCCAAACCTGCTTCATTGAAAGCAACGATAGATGCTAACATATTACCTGGATGAACATATGCAATAGTTGAAGCACCATTAACAAATGTATATTCACCTAACTCCATCTTTTCTCCAGTAACACCAGAGCGATCAGTAATCAATTGTTGGATTGTTGAGTTACCTATCATCAAACCTAACAATTCATCCTTAGATGAAGGTTTAACTTCTACAGCTTTATCCAAAATTTGTTTCGTTAATGCAACGAAATCAGCATTTTTGGCAACAAAATCCGTTTCACATTTCAACGCAACGATACATGCAAACCCATCATTAGCAGCAGCTAACACACAACCTTGAGCAGCGTCACGATCACTTCTTTTCGCAGCAATTGCTTGACCTCTTTTGCGGATAAGCTCTACAGCTTTATCGAAATCGCCTTCAGCCTCAGTAAGAGCCTTCTTGCAATCCATCATACCCGCACCAGTCATAGTACGCAATTTGCTAATATCAGCCATTGAAACAGCCATATCTTTAAAAAATTTACGTTAATAATTAATCTTCAGTTGATTTGAATTTATCTGCAACTTTTGCATTCAAAGCATCACCATCAAGGTTATTCTTAGGTGCTTTCTTAGCAGCTCTCTTACGCTCTTTCTTTTCTACACCTTCTGCAGATTCGTTTTCTTCTTTCTCAACTTTTCTTTCTTCCAAACCTTCTTTGATAGCACCACAAAGAGCAGTCAAAATTACTTCAACAGACTTTGTTGCGTCATCGTTAGCTGGAATAACGAAATCGATATCATTAGGATTTGAGTTTGTATCAACGATACCATATACAGGAATACCAAGTCTTTTAGCCTCTTTAACAGCGATGTTTTCTTTTGTAACATCAACAACAAAAAGAGCAGCTGGTGTTCTTGTCATATCAGCGATACTACCCAAGTTTTTCTCTAACTTAGCACGTTGACGAGAAATTTGAAGTTTCTCTCTCTTAGACAAATTATCAAATGTACCATCATTTGTCAACTTGTCAATAGAAGCCATCTTCTTAACAGCTTTTCTAATGGTTGGGAAGTTAGTCAACATACCTCCAGCCCAACGCTCTGTTACGTATGGCATTGAAACCTCAGAAGCTTTATCAGCAACAACTTGCTTAGCTTGTTTCTTAGTTGCAACAAAAAGAATCTTCTTGCCCGATTTTGCAACTTGTTTTAATGCGGCAGCAGCCTCATCTATTTTAACTACTGTTTTGTGAAGATCAATAATATGGATACCATTACGTTCCATGAATATATATGGAGCCATTGCTGGATTCCATTTTCTTCTCAGGTGTCCAAAATGACAACCTGCTTCAAGTAATTCATCAAAATTAGTTCTTGACATTTTCTTAAATTTTTAATCGTTTACATTCTTTTTAACTAACCAATTATCCAGTAGTTTAACAGAGGCCAAAGTCTGGATAATTTAGATACTAAACGTTTTCTCAAAGAGCCTAATACAATAAATGTATAACTCTTCCAAGGACTAACGTTTACTGAATTGGAATCTCTTTCTTGCTTTTGGACGTCCTGGTTTCTTACGCTCAACCTCACGAGAGTCACGAGTTAAGAATCCTTCGCTTTTCAATACTGATTTGTTAGCTTCATCAACCTTAACAAGAGCTCTAGCAATTGCCAAACGCAATGCTTCTGCTTGTCCAGTGAATCCACCACCATCCAAATTAGCATTTATATTATACTTATCTGCTACACTAAGATGATTCAACGGTTGCTTTACAACATATTGCAAAATTCCTGAAGGGAAGTAAGTATTCAAATCCTTACCATTGATGGTGATTTCACCATTACCTTCGCTTAGGTAAACGCGCGCAACAGCGGCCTTTCTTCTACCAATTGCATTAAATACTTCCATGTTCTTACTTAATTGAGTTTAAATCGAGTTGTTTTGGTTGTTGAGGTTCTTTATCATGCTCACTTCCAGCATAAACATAAAGATTACCTAAAATTGCACTTCCAAGACGGTTCTTAGGCAACATACCTTTAACAACCTTCTTGATCAATTTTGAAGGATCTTTTTTCAACAATTCGCCAGGAGTATATTCTCTCTGACCTCCAGGATAACCTGTGAACTTCAAATAAATACGATCTGTAGCTTTCTTGCCTGTAATCTTTACTTTCTCAGCATTGATAACAACTACATTATCACCACAGTCAACATGAGGAGTAAAATTAGGTTTATACTTACCTCTTAATAATTTTGCAACCTTTGAACCTAAACGTCCTAATGGTTGATCAGTCGCATCAACAAGCACCCACTCTTTGGTTACTGTTTCTGCATTCGCCGAAATAGTTTTGTAACTTAAAGTATCCACTTTAAACGTTTTTAATCTGTTAATTAATCTTTCACTTCGCTTTAGACTTCGGGCAAGTCCTCCAGCGATAAAACTTTTGACTATTTTATTGGATAATAAATCGACTGCAAAATTAGAAAATATTTCTCTAACAAAAAAATATTTTTTGAATTAGTCTACTATTTGCCCCTAAAGTTTTTTAAATAAGTTGTTTATAATACTTTAAAAATCCAAGATATAAGAGAAAACCATAATAATATAATGTATATAAAACAGAAATTGACTTTATATTAGGTGTTCGGGCAAAAAGAAAGAGTCCCCCCGGCGTTGAACCGGAAGGACTCTGTAAAAAAGGGCAGCTACCTACTCTCCCACTGGTGT
>JBGUIU010000357.1:0-1509 GCA_045113275.1 Paludibacteraceae bacterium | reverse complement strand
GCAACTCCCTTTGGAGTATACACCCTCAATAGGTAGACACCGCACGGATAGCGCCTCAAGTCAAACACCGCACTCTTTGTCCCGTAGATCTTTTGCACGATCAGCACCCCCTGTTGGTTGTAGACCTCGGCGGCAGTCACAAGCTCATCCGTTGCTACCGAGAAAACGCCACTGGTAGGATTGGGCAGCACATCCACGTGAATGTTCCCGGGCTCTGCAATATGTGTGACAGGCTTGTGTCTCCGTTTGTCAAGCAGCGAATCATAATAGTAGAGAATATTTGTGTTGTTAGATGGGATAAAGAAATTAGGAGATGTCAGTGAATATTGGGAATTGTCTATAGCTTTTACAATGAAACCATTTTTAGACACATAAAAGCCTTTGCTTTCAGAAGCGCCGGAGGAGATAATTGTATCATAAATTGTCCATTCGTCAGTTTGACGATCATATCGGTAAGTACAATGATTATTTAGATTGTTCGCCAGAGCAATAATGTAATTTTTATTTACATAAGAACTACACCCTTTGCCCATACGCGTACCTATTGAATCTGCATAAAGAGACCAGTGAGTTATATAGTCACCGGTACTTTTGTCAAGTTCTATTACAGATGCTACATAATATTGTTTTGGATTGGGGAAAGACAATGTGTCATTATGATTTATATCAAAATAAACATTATTGATAGCATTTACTTGGTCATTTATAAACCGTCCTACGGAGAAGAAAGAACCTGAGTAATACAAATAGTTCGAGTCAAATGCCACCCCTCCAATACCATCAAAATACGAGTATATTAACGAGTTTGAATTTGAATCCCATAATGCGTCATAATAAAATTGTTTTACCCATAGCACATTCCCCATTGTATCCACTTTCATAATAAAATCGATAAACATATCGTTTTCCTGCACAATAGACACTCCACTATTGAACTTTAATTCCATAGGAAAGCTATGACTGCTTCGGGATTGCGGTCCGCTAGAAAAACCTGTAATGTATATTCCGTCGTCTGAATCAATTTTCATATCGGCAAAATCATAACCGTAAGCCGAATGTGCAAATACAGAATCGCCTGTGGAATTTACAAAACCATTCGTCGAATCGGTTAGTTGAAAGAAAACCACATCCGTCCACGTAGGGTCTATCTTAATGAGAAAAGGTGTCCCTCTTTGCCAAGTTTCAGTCGGATAATAGTCTCCGTTGCAGAGGGGATAATAGAACCTTCTTGTCGAGTCATCGTTCAGTGTGATATATGGTGCGGGGCCATAACCTTCCCTTGGTATAAGTATTTCCTTAAGAAAATAATGATTACCTCGACCGTCTTGTCCGTACATTCCATTTAAACCATATGCCGTTTTAGTGTCCAACCTGTTCCCGTCCAAGTCTAAGGACACATTATAAAAGAAAACATCACCACTTCTATAAGGCAAAGTGCCGTAGGGTTGCATAACGCCATCAATAAAGCCATAATACGTCGTGTCTATAAAATGCAGCCAACAATGTCTG
>JBGUIU010000356.1:0-1518 GCA_045113275.1 Paludibacteraceae bacterium | reverse complement strand
GCAACTCCCTTTGGAGTATACACCCTCAATAGGTAGACACCGCACGGATAGCGCCTCAAGTCAAACACCGCACTCTTTGTCCCGTAGCTCTTATGCACAATCAGCACCCCCTGTTGGTTGTAGACCTCGGCGGCAGTCACAAGCTCATCCGTTGCTACCGAGAAAACACCACTGGTAGGATTGGGCAGCACATCCACGTGAATGCTTTCAGGCTCTGCAATATGTGTGACAGGCTTGTGTCTCCGTTTGTCAAGTAGAGAATCATAATAGTATAGAATATTTGCGTTGTTTGATGGAATGTAAAAATTTGGAGAGGAAAGTGATTCCGATTGATGCCATATTTTTTTCTCAATAAAGCCATTGTCACATACAATTATACCACCGTTTGAGACCGTTGATGATGATACGATGGTATCGTAAACATCCATTTCTCCAGTGTGTTGGTAATAACGATATGTACAATTATAAACACAAGTATTAGAGGCTACTATCATTATGTATTCTTTATTTACGAATGGAGGCGATCCAGTTTTTGTCCCTACGGAATCGGCAGCAAGTGATATGTGGGAAATGTAGTCTCCCGTATGTTTGTTGTACTTGATAATTGTAGCCACATAACCTTGTTTTGGCTTAGGGAATACTAATGTGTCGTTGTGCTCTCTGTCAAAAAAAACATTGGGGAAATAGTCCAAATTATACCTGCTGTAATTGCGCCATTGACGAAATGGGCTTTTAAAACTCCCTGCATAATATAAATATGAGGAATCGACAAATGTGCCACCATGCGAATCCATAGAAGATCCGATTGTCTCAGTCTCAGTCCCGTTGTTTATTGTTACATCTTCATAAAAAAATTGTTTGGCCCATATCACTTCGCCCAAGGTGTCCATTTTAAGAATATAATCCATACGTCGGTCATCTTCTTGAACAACCGATTTGCCTCCTTTAAAGTACAATTCTAAAGGATAACTGAATCTTCCGCTACCGTGTACACAAGATTGGACCACAGCATAA
Source organism: Paludibacteraceae bacterium (assembly GCA_045113275.1). GTDB lineage: Bacteria > Bacteroidota > Bacteroidia > Bacteroidales > Paludibacteraceae > UBA1181. The sequence continues at coordinate 504 of JBGUIU010000356.1, read as the reverse complement.
ATATAGTCTTCCTCGTCAATCTCAAAAGAAGTGAAATCATATCCGCCATAATCAGAGCAGAAGACTGTGTCACTAACATTGTTTCTGTATCCATTGAGCGAATCTGTAAGCTGGATTATATCCATATCAGACCATTTGGGGTTAATCTTTATCAAAAAAGGCGTGTCTCTGTACGTCTTCTCATAAGGATAAAAATTATTTGTACTGACAGGGTATCTATAAAGCCTTGATGTGTCATCATTAAGTGTAATGGGCATCATTTCTCCCTCTTCGGGGCGGGGACTCTGCTGATTAAAAAGTATATAATGATTTCCTTTGCTATCCTTGCGATAACGACCAGATAAATAGTGTGCAAATTTTATGTCCAACCGATTGCCATCCAAGTCTAATGTAACGAGATACGTATTCTGACTGTTCCTATAAGGCAAAGTGCCGTAGGGTTGCATAACGCCATCAATAAAGCCATAATACGTCGTGTCTATAAAATGCAGCCAACAATGTCTG
>JBGUIU010000355.1:0-1982 GCA_045113275.1 Paludibacteraceae bacterium | reverse complement strand
GTTGTAAACAGGGCGAGCATACCATTTGTTGTAAGCTCCAGTCATTTTCTCATTGGTGTTCTTCACCATTTTGTACAGATGTGACATAGTTGTAATAGTTTAAAGGTTAAAGGTTAATGTTTAATGTTTCGACGATGACTATGACGATGACTATGACTTTTTCGTCTTTCGCCCTTCGTTTTTCGTCTTTTCAAGTTCCAAGTTTCAAGTTCCAAGTTCCAAGTTTCAAGTCCCAAATCCGAGGCGCCATTGGATTCTTCACTCTTCACTCTTCACTCTTCACTTTTCGTACTGCAAAGATAATATATTACTCCGACGCGAAAACCACTTATTTGAAGTAAATGGAAGTTATTGGTTGTTTTTTGTATTTAATGGAACTAAATGGTTATTATGACGACCTTCCTTCGTTTAAATGAAGTGGAAGCATTGCAAACGCTTCATTTAAGCGCTGCTTCCACGGCATTTTTAAAATGCAAAAATACCATAGAAAACAAGGCTGTTTTATGAAAAAATCGGCATTCCTCTTTGTGGATACAGCAATTTTTATTATCTTTGTAATGTAAAAATAAAATCATAAAAGGATAACAAAAATGAGTAATTACAAACAGCGTGGGCGCACAGAGTTGGCCCTTCTTTACAATCCTAATCTTGACAGCCGTACGGCCTGGCGAAGATTGAGTGCATGGATAGACCAGTGTGAACCACTGAAAAAGGAATTGATGCAAATGGGCTACAATGGCCATCAGCGTACTTTCACGCCCAAACAGGTCAATCGAATTGTCCATTATCTTGGAGAGCCGTAATTCCCTACCTCCCCGAAGGGAAGGAGGGCCTACAGGTCAATAGCCATTAACTCGTTAACATTTGTTTACAGAGCCGATTTTGCGAAGGTGCAGAGTCGGCACTTCTGATGAACCCCCTAAACGCTGGAAAGCCCATAGAGAAAGGGGATTTCAAAAAGGTCAAATCATCACTTTATCACTTGTTCACCAAATTCAAAAAATGACGACTAGAAGAGTATCTATATATTTATATATATATATAAATATATAGATACAATATTTGTTAAAATTTTCCGTGAAATCTGCTGAAACTCTCTCCTACAAAACGAATTTAGTGAACAAGTGAACAAGTGAACATTTTGTTTTTGCGTTTTCCCTTTATTTGCTACCACTCATCAAGAGTGTAGTTAATTTGACGACACTTTCTTAAAATCTCCAATTTTTACACATTTCTTTTGGGGTTATCAAAACCTTACCTCGCTCGTCGAGAAGTACGTGGGTGAACATCGTGGCTGCCATGTCGAAAATGGAGAATGGCCGGCAGGCCAATATCAAGGACGTGGAAGAAGGCTATCGTTTGGCATTCGAAATTATATAGATTTTCTTTAATTCATTGGATTTTTAGCTTAGGCGTATTGTGCATTGAGTTGCAGCCTGTCCGTGACGGATGGGCTGCAACGCCTTTATATAAAGGTAAAAGAGAGTTTTTCACTTTATCACTTTATCACTTTATCACTAAATTCGTTTTGACGACCATCATTGAACATGTGACCTCAGTTCACGCGAAAATGGTTACGACCCTTAAAATATGCTTTGCCAACAAGGAGAGGAGCTTGGAGGGGAGTCTGGGGAACGTGAGATTACTGTTTTAAAAAACTCTGTGCCTCTGTGCCTTTGTGTACAATAATAGTCATAGTCATTAACTTTAAACAGCCCGAAGGGCGCTTAAACCATTAACCCTTTAACCCTTTATGTCGGCATAGCGATGCCAAAGCCTGGCCGCCCGTGAGGATTGCCAGTTTCTCTTAACGAATATCGTTTACAAAGTTTGTGAACATCGGCTACACTCGGCATAGTTCAAGCCAGCTTGACTCTGCTCTCGTTTGCACGACGTTTTACATCTCCAATTAATTTATAAGGTATATGGAAAACCAAATGACAGAAAGCCGTCAGCGGATGACCTCGCTGGAAATTGCTGAG
>JBGUIU010000354.1:0-48850 GCA_045113275.1 Paludibacteraceae bacterium | reverse complement strand
TATTCCTAATTTTGACGAGGTGCTGAAAGTGATTGAATGGGATAATGAACATGATTTAGATAAAAAACCATTTGACTATACCACCTTATTGCCGAAGGAAAGTGCATAATAAACAGTAAATAAAAAGGACGGATGTTATGAATCGAACAAATATCTAAAAACATGCATAAGAACCTTGATTCCAACGATCCTCTGTTTGGCGCGTATGCCGATTGTCTTAATGGGTGCGCATCAATAGAATCCGATAAAGAAGCGATAAAAGAGTATAACAAAAGCCTTTTGTCTACGGAATCAATGGATCATTGGCACTTAATAAAAATGGGAACGGTTGATGGATCTCCCATTGATGAACCCACGAGAAATAAATTTTGGAAAATCGCATTAGAACTCTCAATAGATTTTAGTCGATAATGAAGAAACTAATTTTTACTTTAATACTATTAATATTCACCTGCAGTGTCACCCTTTTTTCCAAAAAGAGAGAAGATGTACCACAAAAACCAGAGCGTATGGAGCAGAGAGAGAAAACAACTGAATTAAATTATTTCGAGAACCCTCGATATCAAAACAAACCAAAATACTTTATTGCAGAAGATGGCAATTATATATATCATGAAGATTTATATGTGAATGAATATACAACTCCAAATAAATTTAACATGATTCAGAAACTTTACTACAAAGATGGCTCTTTGAAATCTAAAATGACATATTCATTATTTTCTTGTATAAAATCAGAAGAGTGGGACGAAAACGGATTTTTGATAGAAAAAGAAGAATATGAATTAAAGAAAGATATAGATGGCATGGATTATGCCTCTTTCTTTGAAAAGGAAGGATGGTATGATCGTAAGACGGGGCAAACCGCTTTTCGTGAAGAACCTTATCCATTGAATACAGGAGAATTTACAGATATGGTTAACCGCCGTATTAAATATGATTATAAATTTGTTGGTATGGTGGAAGATCCAAACGATTCAACAATAAATATTACAATCACTAACATAAAAAAAGTTCCACAACAATTCTTAGATAAATACGGGACTATAGGAGAAGATGGTGTTAAATATTTGGAGAGAAGAAACAATACTTCTGATGGGTGCGAATTGCACGTGTTCTACATCATAGATTCGAATACAGGTACGTATAAAGTGGATTGGGCTTATATTCTTTATATAGAATAAAAAACACTGAACCATCCCATCAGACTACTGCCAGAAGCTCCTTAAACTGAATCTCAATGGATATCAAACAGAAATGAAAAAACAAATTTTTACTATATTACTATTATTGTTCACCAGCAGTCTCCTTCTTTTCTCCAAAAAGAAAGAAGATGTGCAACAAAAAACAGATCGTATGGAACAGAGAGAAAAAACAACTGAATTGAATTATTTCAAAAATCCTCGGTATGCAAATAAACCGAGTGAGTTTGTTGCTGAAGATGGTAATTATATATGTCGTTATTCAAGTTCTGTCTGTGAATATACTCCGCCAGAGACATTTTATATGATTCAAAAACGATACTATGAAAATGGTGAACTGGAAACTAAAATATCTTATATTCTGCACTTTCCTTTATATGTGGAAAAGTATGATAAAGATGGTTTTTTAATTGAGAAAACTGATCGTAAATCAATCATAGAAGAAAGAAAACTAGATGGCATGGATTATGCCTCTTTCTTTGAAAAAGAAGGATGGTATAATCGTTCGACAGGTCAAACCGCTTTTCGCGAAGAACCGTATCCGTTGAATACGGGAGAATTTACAGAGATGGTTATGCGTTGTATTAGTTATACTTCGAATCATTCAACAAGATATATTAGAATTACTAACATAAAAAAAGTTCCACAACAGTTTTTAGATAAATACGGGACGATAGGAGAGGACGGTGTTAAGTATTTGGAAAGAAGGAATAGTCATTCCAAGTGGGCTAAAATGGATGTGGTCTACATCATTGATTCTGAAACAGGCACCTATAAGGTGAATTGGGCATATATTCTTCATAAAGAATAAAAAAACACTGAACCATCCCATCAGACTACTGCCAGACGCTCCTTAAACTGAATCTCAATGGATATCAAACAGAAATGAAGAAACAAATTTTTACTATATTACTATTATTGTTCACCAGCAGTCTCCTTCTTTTCTCCAAAAAGAAAGAAGATGTACAGCAAAAACTAGAGCATATGGAACAGAGAGAAAAAACAACTGAATTAAATTATTTCGTGAATCCTCGGTATAAGGGGGAAGAGAATCCATTCATGACAGAGGATGGGTGTTATGTTTGGAATACAGAACTTCTTGTGGATGAATATTTTATAATTAATGATTCTTTTGTTCACCTGCAAAAATTGTATTATCGAAATGGACAGTTGAAAGAAAAAAGCGTTTATTCTTTGTTTTCTAAAGTAAGTACAGAAATATATGATGAAGAAGGTTATCTAATCAATAGAACCCTATTCGAATCGCCCGTAAAAGATAAATTGATTGATGGAATGGATTATGAAACTTTCTTTGAAAAAGAGGGGTGGTATAATCGCACCACAGGAGAATCAGTCTTTAGGCATTCTCCATTAAAAAAAGGAGAATTAAGCGATGAGTTATTTCGTCATGTAATATGTGGGACAGCAAAGAATGATCCTACAAAAATGTATGTTGTATTTTCAGGAATAGTAACAGATGTACCTGAAAAGGTTTTGGATAAATATGGCACAACTGGGGGAAACGGTATTAAGTATTTGGGAGAGCTGCAAGATGGAAACCCTGAAGTCTCCTACGTCATTGATATGCCTACAGGCAAGTATGAGGTGAGATGTGTATATATTATAGAAGAAGATTAGTCCATGTTATTCAGTTGAAAATGAGAAAAATCATATACATAACAATACTATTAATCTTCACCAGCAGTGTCACCCTTTTTCCCAAAAAGAGAGAAGATGTGCCGCAAAAATCAGAGCATATGGAGCAAAAAGAAAAGACAACTGAATTGAATTATTTCGAGAATCCTCGATATCAGAATAAGCCGAATGTGTTCGTTGCTAAGGATGGCAATTATGTCTATAACAGTTCATTATACGTGAATGAATATACTCCTTCTGAAACATTTCATAAGATTCAAAAACTTTACTATAAAGATGGCTCTTTAAAATCTATAGTGACTAGTACATTGCTAGCTTCTATAAAATCAGAAGAATATGATGAAAATGGTTTTTTGATTGAGAAAATAGATTATGAATTGGGAAAAAACATAGAGGGCATGGATTATGCATCTTTCTTTGAAAAGGAAGGGTGGTATAATCGTTCAACAGGTCAAACGGCATTTAGAGAAGATCCTTATCCGTTGAATACAGGCGAATTTACATTTGTGGTTCTTCGTCGTTTCAATTTCCATTCGAATTCTTCGACTATATATGTTACAATTAATAATATAAATAATGTTCCGCAAAAGTTTTTAGATAAATACGGAACAACAGAAGAGAATGGAAATAAATATTTAGATTACAAATCTTCTAGAGATGGCAATTTGACGGTATATTACATCATTGATATTCAAACAGGCACGTACAAAGTTGGTTGGGACTATATCGAAGAAATAGAATAATAAAGCTGCTGATTTTTCTCATCTGAAGTATTGCTAGGTGCACTTTTCAACTGTATTTCGATGGATATTTAAACTAAAATGGGAGGCAGAATTCTTTCATGGCAACGTCAGCCATGCTGGTGGTATAAATGCAATGAATAAGAAGGGAACAGAATTATATACCCAAAAAGAAGCTAGAGATACTACAGAAACAAATAATTATTGATATGGAAGATAAAATTTTTGGATCAATAGAATATTCGAATAATGCTTGGAGAAAAAGTATTGAGTGTACTATTTTTGATAGAAAACTTGATTTATAAGAAACAAAATGTGATATGAAAAGAATAACTAACTTATTAATTATATTAATGATGGCAATGAATATGGAGTCTTCAGCACAGACAATTAGCGGGAATATTAACGGACACGAGTATGTGGACTTAGGTCTGCCAAGTGGATTGAAATGGGCGACTGTTAACTTGACGAACACTTGTTTCGCATGGGGTGATAAAGAAAATGGATACCCTTTCAGTTGTGATGGTTATATTTGGTGTAAAAGAAAATCTCATAAACTTGTCGATTTGCGAGAAATTGACAATATTGATTTGTTCCAAATCACAAAGTATGGAGAAAAGGATGGAAAAACTTCGTTAGAGGCAGCAGATGATGCTGCCAGAGTCCTTTGGGGAGCACCATGGCGCATGCCGACCGCGGAAGAGTTGCAAGAATTGTATGATGGCTGCCAATGGGAGTATTTTTTTACAAATACTGATAGAGTAAAGGTGGGATTTAAAGGTACGTCCAAGTATAACGGAGCTACCATTTTTCTGCCGAATGGTCCGGATGGGGGGCGAATAACCTCTTTCGAGCAACATTTCATGACAGTTGAATGGGCTTCTGTTTGTGCCTCTCTATGGTCGTCTTCCAGAGCATCTACAGAATGGGATGCAAAGTGTCTTATGCTCATTCATAATTTAGACGCAAAAAGGGATAGAGTATCTGGTGGTGTAGGTATGGAACTTCGGTATAGAGGATTACCTATCCGTGCTGTCTGCCAATAACTACTCATTTGATATACCGACCCACTAGGGTTTGAAACATCACATTTTCCCAGGGCAATGCCCTGGAAAATGTTTGTTTTAGCCTTTCAGCCTTATTCGCATTGCCCTTGGAATCTGCTTAATTCTTAACTCCACTACCCAACTCATTCTTATGATTTCCTTCATAATTCTGGTAGAGTAGGTCGCATTCATCGGATTCTAAGCAATAGACTTTCATCTCCACATTTTCTATCGGATAGGTTTTGCCTGATACCGTCAATGTGATTTCATTCTTTTTCTGTTTTTCCCCTAACTTTATCTTCAAACATCCCTTTTGCATTGGATTACCTCCGTATGCTTCATCAAACACACGCACCATCTCCTCCACATCAAAGAAAAGGAAAGCTATGTATGTCAGACCACCCACTTTCCATATGGAGAAGAAATCCTTTACTCGCGGACGTTTTTGTAACCCCATCTCCTTCTCAATGCATTTGTCTTTGTCAAAAAAGAGCAGTCCCATCTTCTCCATGGTGTATTCTCCCTCTACCGCTTCAAATTTAACCTGATAGTTGAAGGTGTCCGATACTCTATCCTTAAAACGATCGGGTAGATATATTGCATTTTCTAAATAGTTCAATGAAAAATCATTCCAAGACCAACGATCATATTCCTTGATGTAATTACCCACCTTATCAAATGCAGCCTCCAGATTGTCTTCATCACATTTCTTCTTAAGTAGTTCATTATAATCGTCACTCTTCACTCCCGTGCCAACACATCCGATAAGGGAGCTGTGAATTTCATTACTATCACTTATATAAAGGAAAACTTTCCCTTCCGATGCGATGTAATATTGTAAATTGTAATTATTAAATAGGTAATAGGATTTATATCTCATCAGATCGTTCTCCTCCAATGTGCTGGAGAATGTGTAGACATTCCTATCCAAAGGATCTGCCCAAACCATGTTAATCAAAATGGAACCATTTTCACTTCTAATCAGAATAGAATGATGATTTTCTTCAAAAAAAGGATACACCCACTCTTTTTTTGAGATATATCGTCCTTTTTGGGGGAGTTTTATAGTTTTTATAGAATCCGTGTCTTTCTTATATCGCACATCCAACAACATAACAGGAAGCGGATGTGATTTAATAGAGATTTCATACGTAATCAATTCCGCGTCCTGAGTAGGCTCACCATAATCTACGTTATCATCAACTTCTTCTTTTACATAGTCAAGTCCCACATCCTTAAGCATCCATAATCCATTCGGTTCCAACATCTGTTCCCTATACGTTCTGATGATATAATCCTGCAACGAACAATGATACCAATAGCTAGCTGTGAATTCGGCATCTTTACCCGACTTTCTACTATAATAGTTGCCGAAGGCATTATATACAAAAAACAAGGCAATCAGAGACATGCAAGCCAACAAGACTTCATGGCGGTGGGACAATTTGACTATCGCATAAAACAGAATCGATAAAAACAGAGCTATGACCACATAGGCGATGGCACTAAAGCCTGCTGCCATGCCATTCCCTGCTGCATCACCGTCATGACTAATAGGTTCATAATAAAGCCATCCCCAAATACAAAAGCCAAGGACGACGGCTCCAAGAAAAGGATACTCCCTCGACGTAAAATAGATGGCTGCCAGCTGAAGAATGATGGTCAAGACCAGTTTCCAAAAGATGCTATTGTTCGCTGGATGACATGGGCCCACATCTTCCACCAACGGAACCCAATTGTAACTTGCCACCGCCGCCACAGCAATTATACCTAACGAACAGAAGAACGATGACCATGTATTGTGAATCGTAAAACCAATCACAAACAGAATGAGGGCAATAGCCAGAGAAATTAAATTCATCATAAATTAATCATTTAAGGTGGGTTCTATAAATTCATTTCGTGGAATTTCTAAATTTGCTTCGATTCCCTTTCTGTAAATCCTATGTTTGTAAAAAATAGGCAAAAAGCAGAAAAGAGTGTTGAACTTTGTAAGTTTATAGTCAAAAATAGCTTATAAATAAAATGCTCTTATGTGCAAAGAAACAATTTTAATTAAAAAAATCAAAATGTTTGTGTTGGAATAGATGTACATAAACAGATTGAAAATAAAAACAGGGTGTGTTGTAAGGCACACCCTGTTTGCTATATGTTGGAAAAATCCAATCGTTTTATTCCATGATCAACATTTGTTGACGAACAGACTCTGAGTGGATTGCCTCGAATACGATCTTCATGAATTCACCGTCCATAGAGAGTTCGATACCTTGTTGTGCACGTTTGTTGATGATTTCATCATAACGTGTGGTTTGTAGAATAGGCATCTCATGCTCTTTCTTGTAGGTTCCGATTTCACGAGAGATACGCATTCTCTTTGCCAATGTCTCAATCAAGTTGATGTCGATTTCATCAATTTGCTTTCTGAGCTCGGTCAAGTTCTCTGTTGTCTGGTTTGTCTCACGGATAACAAGGTTGTTGAGGATGATGTTCAATACCTCAGGTGTTACTTGCTGAGAAGCGTCGCTCCAAGCATTATCAGGATCAATGTGAGATTCAATGATTAAACCATCGAATTGAAGATCCATTGCTTGCTGGCAGAGAGGTGCTATTAGATCACGTCTTCCTGAAATGTGACTTGGGTCACAGATGATAGGCAAGTTAGGAATACGTCTGCGTAATTCAATAGGAATATGCCATTGAGGAAGATTTCTATATAATTTCTTGTCGTATGTGCTGAATCCTCTGTGGATAGCACCTAAACGACGAATACCTGCGTTGTTGATACGTTGTAGTGCACCGATCCAAAGTTCAAGATCTGGATTGACTGGATTCTTAACTAGTACAGGGATGTCTGTTCCTTGTAGGGTGTCAGCTATTTCTTGTACGGCGAAAGGATCGGCAGTGGTACGTGCACCAATCCAAAGAAGATCTACTCCATATTTAAGGGCTTCTTCAACATGTTTGGCAGTTGCTACTTCTGTTGCAGTGAGCATGCCAGTCTCTTTCTTTACAGTTTGTAACCAAGGCAATGCTTTGATGCCGTTTCCTTCGAATCCACCTGGCTTAGTACGTGGCTTCCAGATTCCAGCACGGAATACCTTTACGCCATTGTCGGCTAATTGTTTAGCTGTGGCTACTACTTGTTCTTCTGTTTCTGCACTGCAAGGACCTGCAATGACCAATGGTCTTTTTTCTTCTACACCTGTAAGACCTAGTTTTTTTAATTCCATATGATTATTATTTATAATGTTTTTTATTTCGTGATTATAAGTTCTGATTCGCCTCTTGGTATTCACCCAACACTTTCAAGTCCTTTGTCAGAGGCGTGATAGCCGACAATGCTTGTGTGTAACGCACATATTGTGTGAATGAGAGGTTTACGTAGAATTGATATTCCCATTCTCTGCCGATGATAGGGAGAGATTGAATCTTAGTGAGGTTGAGTCCGTAATAAGATAAGATGGACAATATCATAGCCAGGCTGCCTTGCTCATGAGCGAGCGAGAAGACGAGAGAGGCTTTGTTCGGACTCTTTCCTTTGCTCAGTTCGTCGGTCAACCATGGATCGGCCACGATTAGGAAGCGAGTGAAGTTGTGCTTGTTGGTTTCGATTCCTTTCTCCAATATCTCAAGTCCGTAAATCTCGGCTGCCATCTCTCCGCAAATGGCTGCGACCCCTTTCTTGCCTTCTTCAGCTACTCTCTTAGCGCTGGATGCTGTATCGTCGCTTTCCACTGCTTTGATGTGCTTGTTGCGTTGGAGGAAATCACCGCATTGCATCAGTGCGATAGGGTGGGAGTGAACTTCGTGAATGTCGGATAACTTCTGCCCTGGAACCGCTACTATATTATGTTTGATGCGTAGTTTATGTTCTCCAGCTATTTTCAATCCGCTCTCTTTCAGTAGATTGTGGTTCTGTAGCAAACTGCCGGCTATTGTATTTTCTATTGCTACTGCTCCTATGATGGAAGAGTCTTTTCTGATTGTGTCAAATACATCTCGGAACGTTTCGCAGGGTATTATCTCAATTTCTTCTCCTTTGAAATATTCTCGTGCTGCAATGTCATGGAAACAACCAGCAATTCCTTGTATAGCTACTCTCTTCATTGTTTATTCGTTATTTTTTTTTAATTAAAAAATCCCGCTTTGCAAGGCGGGATTCAATTTATCTATTCACACAAATGTTTTCCCGCCTTATGATTTCATAAAGAAGTAAAAGTAATAAAAGTAAAAACCGTTATGTTTTATTGTTTTTGTCATAATCACTAAAATGAAAAAGTCCCACATTTCTGCGGGACTCTATTTTAATATTCATCACTTTTGTATTCATAAAATCGAAGTCCCGCTCTTACCGGCTAAAGTAAAAGAAGTAAAAGTAATATGTAAAAAAGTTACAATTCATATTCTTCGATTTTGATGTTGCAAAGTTATAGTATGTAAATTTATCTTGAAAGTTTTTTTTGAAAAAAATCACAGAGAGGGATAAAAAAACTTACAGGACTAATTTTTTGACGATGGTAAAACCATCTGTTCGGATGTGTATCTCCTGTAAAAATAATATTTGATGTGTTAAATTTGGAAATATATATTATGAGTCGCTTCGCGAGAAATCACACAAATCTATTCAAATCATACAAATCTCTATTATAAGGACTTCTTGTTATACACTGCTATCAGGTTTCTTTGGAAACATATTTGTCAGATTTGTAAAGATTTGTAAGATTTCTGTCCGAAGGACACTCTTTTATATGTGTTAAATCTATTAATTGAGATGGGGGTAAGGCCGTTCGTGCCGTTTATGTTGGAGAGTAGGACTTTCGAATTTCTTTGAATGCTGCCCCTATCTGGGAAATGAGGTCGCTGGCAATCATGCTTTCCTCTGATTCTGTGTGGCTGATTGATAGGTCTCCCGCTTTCCCGTGTAGCCATACTCCTAAGAGTGCAGCCTTTTCAGGTGCATATTTTTGTGCAAGTAAGGAGGTTAGAATACCCGTCAGCGTGTCGCCGCTGCCAGCTGTCGCCATGCCTGGATTGCCTGTGGGGTTGACATGAAGTGTTCCGTCTGGAAACGAAATGCTTGTATAGGCACCTTTTAATACGATGATGACATTATGCTGTTGGGATAGCTCTCGCTGTTTCTCCCAACTATTGTATCCTTGTGTTTTTACGCCTGCAATTCTTTCAAATTCTTTGGGATGGGGCGTGAGAATACTTTTGGACGGTATCAATGACCACCATTCTGGATGCTTGCCTAGGAGGTTTAGCGCATCTGCATCAATGACCATCGGCTGATGGTACTCAGTAAGTAACTGATGGATGGCCGTAGCCGTTGCTTCTGATTGACCTAGACCTGGACCTATGCCTATTACATTATAGGATGAGAGGTTAGGGTGTTGCGTGAAACAGGTTTCACTCTTATCTATTGATACGATGGCTTCTGGAACGGATATCTGCATGATGTCATATCCTTTTTGAGGGATATGAGCTGTGACTAATCCGCAACCTGTTCGCAACGCTGCTTTGGTGGCTAAGATGGAAGCCCCCATCATACCGTAAGAACCGGCAATCAACAACGCATGTCCGAATGTGCCTTTGTGGGAAAACTTACTTCTCTTGTGGTAGAGCTTTTTTATCTCTGCTTCATCTGTTATGTAATAGGGCGTGTCTGTTTGTGCTATTGCTTGTGGATGAAGTTGTATATCTATTATCTTCCAGTCGCCCACGTATGGCTCGTTCTCAGCGAAGAAAAAGCAGGGCTTGGATGCTTGAAAAGTATATGTGTAATCAGCTTTTACAATATTGTCGGGATGATTGTTCTGATTGTCCTCTCCAAACAAGCCTGAAGGAATATCAATGGAAAAGATGGTGCTACCATTTTGTTTCATGAGGTTCATCTGCTGAATGACCTCTTTGAAAACACCTTCAACGGGTCGGTTGAGCCCTGTGCCGAACAATCCATCTATGATAATGTCTGTGGGACTGAACGGGATCTCTTCTGCTTTCTTGATGAGTGCGACATGCTGTAGTTCCCTTAATTCATTGTACGCATTTTGACAATCCTCTGATAACTTGTCTTTCGGATCGATGAGATAGACCTGACACGTTTTGCCAATTCTGTTCAGTAATTGAGCAATGACCAAGGCATCTCCTCCATTGTTGCCATTCCCCGCAAATACAGTGATGGAGGTGTTCGCTTCTATATGATGTAGTAGTTCCTCGAAGAATGCACGAGATGCTCGTTTCATTAGATTGTAGGATGAGATAGGTTCCTCCTGTATTGTGATGGCATCAATTTGTTTTATTTGGCTTGTCCGAAATATTTTCATCGTTCTTATTTATGTTGTCGAATAGTTGTTTGGATTCTATTTCGTACTCTTCTTCTGTCTCATTTTCCTCCTCGGTGGATGTCTGAATAGGACCTTTTTTAAGGAAGGTGGTCGCCATACCTGTAAGATGAACTTTGTTTATATCGATATGATTGAACTCCTCCTCCAAGATGATCTCGTGGTTCAAAAGCTTTTCACCGATCAACTTGAAATAGTCGGCCATGTAGGGTTTCAGATTGTGGTTGGCATCAAACGACCACATGAATTTCTTGGGTTTCGGAATGATGCTGGTCATGAAAATTGCTTCTTCGATGGATAAGTCGGCAGGTTCTTTGCTGAAATAGAAATGGGAGGCACTACGTACTCCGTAGATGTGGGGTCCCCATTCAATGATATTCAGATAGATTTCAAACATCCGCTCTTTCGTGAGCAATCGTTTGTTTTCGATCATCCATACGATCATCGCTTCTTCTAGTTTTCTAGAGAGTGTCTTTTCTTTGCTTAACCATAGATTCTTGACGAGTTGCATGGAGATGGTGCTGCCTCCTCTTGCAAATCTTTTTTCTTTTAGATTCTTGATGATGGAGGATCGAATGGCGGTGTCATAGAATCCTCTGTGTGAGAAGAAGAAACCATCTTCTGAAAATAAAATAGAATGAATCAGATACGGTGTGACAGCCTTCATTTCAACATAATTAGGATTCTCATCCCCTACGATCATCGAACCAATCAGGTTGCCGTCCTCGTATATCTTATACTCAAAAGGATGAGCCGCTTCACGGAAATCTGTGTCGCCAAACTTCTTGATGTTGAAATCATAAGGAGTCATGGCTGATTCAAATTCCAGACTGTCTATCTTGTCTGTCTCGAGTTTAATGTGCAGATGATAGGATAGTTCTCCTTCCGTTTCAATTCCTTTTAAATGAGAACAGAGTCCGGACGGAATCGATGAGAAAAGATGTTGAGCACTGTCTTTTGGACTCTCCAGATTGAACTCTAAACGTTGTATGGTGTCTTGCTTTGACCAAGACAAGTAAGGGCGGAGTTTGAACTTATTTAATTGAATGAGACTTGTACTATCTAATTCGAAGGATTGTTCTCCTATTTTAGATGAATAATGCAAGGCCGTATTCTCTAGAATGATATGATTGGCTGCGATCTTGCTGTTGAACAGGTCTAGGTGAGGACAGAGCATATCACCTGAAAGATAAATCAGGTCGTTGATGCTTTTGTCTAATTTGACATTTATATCTAGTGTATCAAATGCAATGGTGGTCTGATACTCATCTTCTAAAAACGGAATGGAGAGTAGCGAGTCTTCGATAGCATAAATCTTCAAGTGACTGTTTTCGTCTGTTCCTTTTGCCAAAGATCCTTCTATGATACAATATTTATTGCTGTTGTCTTTTTGAAGCGTGTTCTCCTTTTCTTCCTTGTATAGGATCTGAGTGTAGAAGTTGCGGTCAGACATCTTGACTTCAGGAAGATACATTTGAAAGACAGAACTGTCCATTTCAATGGTGACGTTCATTTCCGAAATAGAAAGATTCTTAGGCATACGATGAGTTAAGGAGTTGTAGATGTTTGTGAGTCGTCTGACTTTATCCAATAGCGGTTTTTTGACAGTGACAGTAGAATCTTTGACGTCGGTTGAATCCTGCCTGGAACTTTTTTTTATAGAAGCATGTAGTATGACGTTGTTTATTTCTGCCAGATGAATATCCCTGCTTCCACGAAAGATTTTGATAGGATTGATGTGAATCTTGGTGGTTTCGAGTTGGGCGACAGTGTCTTGTTTCCTATTCGCTATGGTAATATCGTGGAGGGTGATAAGCGTTAAGCCATCCATTTCTATGGGACCCATACTAATTTTTGTATGTGTCTGGCTCTCTACTTCTTCTATTTTATTTTGTAGGTAAGACTTGACAATTGTGTCTCGTTTATAGTATATACTACAAATGATTGTTATCAAGACCACAAAAATAAGTCCAACGATGTAAAATTTCTTTTTGTTTGTCATGGATTGTATGGCTTTGCTGAGTTGCGTAAATGGTTTTATTTCCAAAATAGCAGATGACTCCAAAAGGATTTCTCCTTCTCTTCTTTGGCGACATCGTGAATACATTTACCATTGGGGTAAACTAATGTGAAAAAGATTTGTATATAGTATTCTTGATGATCAAATTCCACATTGGTGAAATGTCCCTCGATGCCTTTCTCTGCTGCTGCCTTTACAGCCTCAGTGAAAGGATTATCCTCTTTTGTCCATTTTTGTAGATATACTTCTGGATGATCCCATGTTCGAGGGTCTTCGTTGGAATATGTTTTTAGCTCTACGATGTGAGAGGTCGAGTCTATTGTAAGTTCAAGATCAACCTCTGCTTCCCTTTTCTGAGCTATCATGACCTCTGGATAAACTATGAATTGTTGCAATCGCAGAAAAATCTCATCTTCATGGGGAGTGGGGGTATAAGGGACATCCCCCCAAGTCGAATCATCATACGTATCATATTTGCTTGTTACAGGACTGGATATGGTCGGAATGATGGAGTCGGAGATGGGTTGGTCGGTCGTGTTTTCCACTGGATTCCCTTGCACGTGAGGGGTGTCGGTGGAGATCTCATCTGCAGACGATTGTGTTTGACAGGAGGAGAGGGCAAAAGAGAGTCCTGTTACTGCAGCGATGTTTAAGAGACTTCTTTTTTTTGAGAGTTCTTTTTCCAGATAAAGCAGTTCTGCTTCACATTTCGGACAGGTCCCTTTGCATTTGCCTTTGTATTGGCACTCCTCCGTATAGAGAGGAATGTCATTTTCATTGGCAATTTTTTGTCTTATCTCTTTTAAGATCTTGCAAGTCTCTTTCCCTGTCATATCTTCTTTTTTATTCTTGATACCAGCTGGCGTACATCCTGTAGTTGTTTGAGATACGATTGATCATATCCTTGGTTTGCTCAGGCGATACATCCTTGATCTTTTTTGCGGGGATTCCAGCATATAGGCTTCCTGGTTCGACAATCGTGTTTTTCGTCACAACAGCTCCTGCCGCTATGATAGAGTTCTCTCCGATAACTGCGCCATCTAGGATTGTTGATCCCATACCTAATAATACATTCTTCTCGATGGTCGCACCGTGGATGGTTACATTATGTCCCACAGAAACATTGTCTCCAATCTGAATAGTGGATTGCTGGTATGTGGTGTGCAGAACGCATCCATCCTGAATGTTGACATTCTTGCCAATCTTTATCGCTCCCACATCTCCACGTAATACAGCGTTGAACCATATACTAGAGTCTTCCTCAATTTCAACTTCTCCAATGATTGTTGCATTGTCTGCTAAAAAAACATTGTCTGCAATTTTGGGAGTGAACCCTCTGACTGATTTAATAAGTGCCATAGATGTAATTTTTTATGAGGAATGATTATTTTTTAGCTTTAGCTTTACGTTTCACCAACTCCTCTTCCAAAATCATATCCAAGGTCTTCATATCGATCTTCTTTGCAATGATTTTTCTCTCTTTGTTTAGTAGATATAGACCAGGGGTTGCAGATGTGTCGTAATATTCCCAGAACCAAGATTCACGATATGGATCCCAGACATTGATCCAGTCTTCCATGTGGTTCTTTTTTACGAAATCCATCCATTCCTTACGGTCTGTTTGCGTGTAGCAAGCAAATACTTCAAAACCTTTGTCTTTCCATTTAGTATAGACTGAGTCGTGAAGCACCGGTGTGGTCTTCTTACAGTGACCGCATGTTGGCTCGAAGAAATAAACAAGCACCACTTCCTCTTTGACATCACTTAGTTTTGTCTTTCTGTCCATAGAGTCGCGCATCGTTAATTCCCTTGCTTGCATACCGATTAGATTGTATCGTATTTTCTTCGCTTCTTTTCTAAGTGTGTTCACCCATGCAGTGTCTGCCCATGTAGCTACACCATTAAAGTAATATCTCTCTGCTATTTTATACCATAACGCATCCATTCCCATCATCTTGCTGGAGATACCATAGTTGATCATTTTGCTCGTCATCACTTGGAATGTGATAGAGTCCTTACGACTTTTCTCAATCAACTCAAACGCAGCCGCCGCTAATGTGTCAGGGTCCTGAAGCACATGCTTGCTGATGAAGTTATCCACCATTGGCGGGAAGTACGGCGTACGCAAGAATCTTGGATCACTAAGATCAATGTTGTCAAAATAGTGATGCTTGAAATATTGGTAGCGAGCACGATTTCGAATAGAATCTGGTAATTCTTTCATCTCGGGTGTTTCAACAGGAATGGTTCCTTTGATGTAGGCTCCTAAGAAATCGTTACTGTGTGTGGTTACGATTGAATTCTGACGAGCCTGCACCTTGTCTGTCATCTCATTGATTGTGTTGACATAGTGGGTAGAGTCGATCTTCTTTTCTTTGTAATTGTTTACAAGTTCAGATCTCTGTTTGTTCATCTCGGTTAGAAATGTCATGTAGTTCTGAAAATCCACACTTTCTATTGCGCCACCGACTTTTGCGTTCTTTAAATCATCGATATCCACATTGATGGTGATGTGCTGATCTTTACCAACTAATAGGTCGAAATATTTTTCAGAATTGAAATAAACAATATAGATACCCTCGTCTAGTTTCTGTTTCTTCGTGAATACTCCATATCCTTTGCTGTTTAGTTGCACCGTATCTTTTGAATAGGTCTTCCCATTCATATAATAAGCAAGATAGGCAGAGTCCTTTTTTGTCTCTGTGCTCTTCATGCCTTTTACGGTAAGTTCTATTTTGTAGTTATCTGAAGATTTGACGCTAGATGTAGCTGAGGCAATAAAGCCATTGAATGATAGCGCTATTGCTAATGTGATAAATATTTTTTTCATCGTCTTTCTATGTTTCATTTTAATATTTCTGCTAAATTATATAAATCTGATGGATTATAGCTCTTTTGTAACATTTTTTAACCACATTAATGTGTAATTGTCCTTGATGTGAGGAGATAATAGGTTGAAAACCTCTTGATGGTAGTTGTTGATCCATCTTATCTCATCTTCGGTGAGCAAATCCTTCTGGATAAGTTTCCTTTCGTATGGGAATAAGGTGAGTATTTTGAATTGTAGGAACTCTCCAAATTCATTTTTAACGGAAGACTCTACACTCACCATGTTCTCTATTCTAATACCATATTCTCCTTCTCTGTAAAGTCCAGGTTCGTCCGATAGCACCATTCCTTCCCGTAACACTACACCTGTGAACCTGTTGTTTATTCTTTGAGGCCCCTCATGCACGCATAAGAAGAACCCGATGCCATGTCCGGTGCCATGACCATAGTCTAATCCCTCTTTCCATAAGAACTGGTGCGCCAAAGCGTTGAGATGAGCCCCTTCTGTGCCTTTTGGGAAGCGACAGGTGGCAATGGCAATGTGTCCTTTCAGAACAAGCGTGTAGTCATTCCGCTGTTTCTCAGTGGGGATTCCATAACAGAATACACGTGTTATGTCCGTTGTTCCGTTTAAATAGTTGGCACCAGAATCGACCAATAACAGATTGTCGGTCCCTATGGTGGCACAATCGGACGGATTAGCATTGTAGTGTACGATAGCACCATTGCTTCCGTAAGCCGCTATGGTGGCGAAGCTTTCGCAGAAGAACCCCGTTTGCTCACTTCTTTTTCGCTTTGCAATTATAGCAATGTCGTTTTCCGTTAAGGATTGTTGCTCATTGATGCGTTGCTCAATTTCAGCAAAAGCGTATGTTAGTGCGATGCCATCTTTCAAACAAGCGTTTTGAATGTTCTCCAGCTCGGTTGCAGTCTTTATGCATTTGATGTTCTCAATGGGGGAGGACTCCCTCAAGAGATTCGATTTTTTTACCTTATTATATAGATGATGATTCGTTTTGTTAGGATCAACAGAAAAGATTCCCTTCTCAGATATCGTTTGAATGGATTCGAAGATGCTTTCATAAGAGAACAGACAGATGATGTTGTTTTCGTTGAAATAGTTTGTCACATCGTCCGTGAGTTTGTTGTTGTTGACGAAGAAGTAGGATTCCTCTTTCCCGATGATAGCATATGCCACGGCTACAGGGTTGTAGAGAGTGTCGGAAGCCCGAAGGTTGAATGCCCATGCGATTTCGTCAAGCGAACACAATAAAACGTAGTCGGCCTGCGTGTGTTGAAAAATCAGTTCTCTCTTTTCCGTATAGGATAATCCACTATAATCAGAATTGTGAATGAATAATTTACTATCGGGAAGCGGAGGAAGATCATTTTCGGCAGGCAGTATGATGTTAACATTGAGATGTAAGTGTCTCTCTTCGCAGATACGAATGACCTCCTCTATACACGTTTGTGAAAATAAGGTGTCGTTCAATCCGATGGAACTATTCTCAGGAGGCACTTGACGCAGCCATTCTTGCCAGGATAGTTCCGATTTCTCCTCTTTATGTAGGATGATGGATGAACCATTGAGTTCCTTTTCTGCTTGAAGATAATACCTAGAATCGGTCCATAGTCCGTCGCCAAACTTGGACAAGATAAGCAATCCGTTGGACCCAGTAAAACCGGAGATGAATTCACGTAGTTTCCAGTGATCGGCGGGGTATTCACTAAGGTGTGGGTCTTCCGTAGGAATGATCATAACATCAATCCCGTGTTCCTGTAAATAGGCTTTTGTTGAGTCGATTCTGTTTCTATCCATAATTAAATATTTGTACAAAAATAATAATTATTGTTGTTGCGTTGATGTTGAGAAACGAGAAAAATGATGAAGAAGCAAGGATTCCATTGTTAGGCGAGATGTGTGACAATCGCTTTGTCCAGTGGTGCGAAACCCTTATTTTGCAAAACGAGAGAGATAGATGTGGATAAAAAAATGAAAAAACGCAGACTGAAATTTTGTGTAATTCAAAAACAATCATTACTTTTGCGGTCACTTTTGCGATTGGACTTTAGATTCAAAAGTGTAGAAGTAGTAGAAATGCAAATTAAAAATTAAAATATAAAATAAAAGCAAATTATGATCGTAGTTCCAGTAAAAGAAGGCGAAAATATTGAAAAAGCCTTGAAGAAATTTAAAAGAAAGTTTGAGAAAACAGGTGTTATCAAAGAGTTGAGAAACAGACAACAATTTGAAAAACCATCAGTTGTTAAGCGTCAACAGAAGATTCATGCAATCTATGTTCAACAATTGAAAAGAAACGAGGAGTAATTTCTAGAAGAAATATTGAGGCGTAAGGTTTACCTTACGCTTTTTTTGTTTTTATTTCAAAAAAAAGAATGAAAAAATTTGTTTTTGTTTGTTTTTCGTTTTATATTCGTAGTGTGCTTAAAGACGAGATCTTTTATGATGATTGATAAATTTCTGCAATATGTGATATATGAAAGACGATATTCGGAGCATACAAGTATATCGTACGAAACTGATTTACGACAATTTGCAGATTATTTTGAAAAAAGCCGGTCAAAAGCGTTTGATCCGAGGATAATTGAAACCAATGATATAAGGGAATGGATAGTTGCTTTGATGAGACAAGGGGACAAATCCAGTAGTGTAAATCGTAAGTTGTCCGCATTGAAATCGTTTTATAAGTTTTTGATGAAGGTCGGTTACGTGCAACATAATCCGATGAAGCAGGTAGTATCTCCGAAAAAGGAGAAACGGTTGCCGGTATTCCTAAGGGAAGGCGAGATGGATGAGTTGCTGGACGACATAAAAGATGCATTTTCAGATGATTTTGATGGAGTGAGGGACAAATTGGTGATTGAGACCTTTTATAATTTAGGTATTCGATTATCAGAGCTTATTGGCATAGAAGATAAAGATGTGGATCTTTTGAATCGAGTTGTGAAGGTGACAGGAAAGGGGAATAAACAGAGGATAATTCCTTTTGGAAAGTCGCTGGAGGAGTCGATGAGGGAGTATTTGAACATACGAAGGGCGACGACAGGGACAGAGGGTGTCTTTTTTCAGAAAGAAGATGGTTTGCCGATGTATCCCATGATGGTTTACCGGATCGTCAATAAGTATTTGGTGCGTGTAAGTTCGCAAAAGAAGAAGAGTCCTCATGTGTTGCGACATACATTTGCTACTGCGATGTTGAATAACGGAGCAGAGATAAATGCGGTGAAGGAATTGTTAGGACATGCGAATTTATCAGCCACGGAGGTTTATACACATACGACCTTCGAGCAATTACAAAAAATTTATAAACAAGCTCATCCTCGAGCATAAAATTATGGAGGGAAAGATTATGGATGTTACAGTTAAAGCTATTCATTTTGATGTGAAAGCAAGTTTGGAGGAGTTTATTCAGAAAAAGATCAACAAATTAGAGCAATATTCTGACAAAATCACAAGTGCAAATGTTACGTTGCAAGTAGTTAAGCCAGAAGTTTCTGATAATAAGGAAGTGATGTTGAAAGTGTTGATGCCAAATAACGAGTTGGTTGTGACAAAGACAGCAGATTCTTTCGAGGAGGCTTTTGATAATGCGATGGATGCAATGATTCGATCCATTAAAAAAGCGAAGGAAAAAGCGAATGAGCTAAAAAAATAATAGAAATTATTTGTGTAGTAAAAAAAATATATCTACATTTGCAAGCCGTTTCGGAAGAGCGTTTCTGGAACGGCTTAAAATTGCCTCTTTAGCTCAGTTGGCCAGAGCACGTGATTTGTAATCTCGGGGTCGTTGGTTCGAATCCGACAAGAGGCTCAAAAGAAAGAAATGATCTTTGAAAAAGAGGTTCGGGTAGTTACCAGAGTGGCCAAATGGGGCAGACTGTAAATCTGCTGGCTCTTGCCTTCGGTGGTTCGAATCCATCACTACCCACTTTTATTATGCGGAAGTAGCTCAGTTGGTAGAGCATCAGCCTTCCAAGCTGAGGGTCGCGGGTTCGAACCCCGTTTTCCGCTCTGAATTGCCTATGTAGCTCAGCGGTAGAGCACTTCCTTGGTAAGGAAGAGGTCACGGGTTCAAGTCCCGTCATCGGCTCATCTTTAGACTTGTGTGAATTGAAAAAATATTAATTATTTAAAATATTAGAGATTATGGCAAAAGAACAATTCGACCGTTCCAAACCGCACGTAAATATCGGTACTATTGGTCACGTAGACCACGGTAAAACTACTTTGACAGCTGCTATCACAACAGTATTAGCAAAGAAGGGTCTTTCAGAGCAAAAATCATTTGATCAAATTGATAACGCTCCAGAAGAGAAAGAGCGTGGTATCACAATCAATACTTCTCACGTAGAGTATCAGACTGCAAATCGTCACTATGCACACGTTGACTGTCCAGGTCACGCCGACTATGTAAAGAACATGGTAACTGGTGCTGCTCAGATGGATGGTGCAATCATCGTAGTTGCTGCAACTGATGGACCAATGCCTCAAACACGTGAGCACATCCTTTTGGCTCGTCAGGTAAACGTACCACGTTTGGTTGTATTCATGAACAAATGTGATATGGTTGATGATGCTGAGATGTTGGATTTGGTTGAAATGGAAATGCGCGAATTGTTAGGTTTCTATGAATTTGACGCTGATAACACTCCATTCATCCGTGGATCTGCTCTAGGTGCATTGAACGGTGAACCTCAATGGGAAGAGAAAATCATGGAGTTGATGGATGCTGTTGATACTTGGATCGAGCTTCCTAAGCGTGATATTGATAAACCATTCTTGATGCCAGTTGAGGACGTATTCTCAATCACAGGTCGTGGTACAGTTGCTACTGGTCGTATTGAAACTGGTATCATCAAGGTAGGTGACGAAGTTGAAATCATCGGTTTAGGTGCTGAGAAGATGAAATCTACTGTAACTGGTGTTGAGATGTTCCGTAAATTGTTGGATCAAGGAGAGGCTGGTGATAACGTAGGTTTGTTGCTTCGTGGTATCGACAAAGATCAAATCAAACGTGGTATGGTTCTTTGTAAGCCAGGTGAAGTTACTCCTCACACTGAATTCAAGGCTTCTGTTTATATCTTGAAGAAAGAAGAAGGTGGACGTCACACTCCATTCCACAACCACTATCGTCCTCAATTCTACATCCGTACTTTGGATGTAACTGGTGAAATCACTTTGCCAGAAGGAACTGAAATGGTTATGCCAGGCGATAACTTGGAAATTCAAGTAAAATTGATTTATCCAGTTGCTTGTAGCGAAGGTCTTCGTTTTGCAATCCGTGAGGGTGGTAGAACAGTAGGATCAGGACAAATCACTAAGATTTTGGACTAATCATCATATAATGATTCCCTGCTTGTCAGGGAATCTTTTACGGGAGTAGCTCAGTTGGTAGAGCACTGGTCTCCAAAACCAGGTGTCGGGAGTTCGAGCCTCTCCTTCCGTGCAAATATTTACAATCATGAGTATAGTAAATTATATAAAAGAATCATACAACGAGCTTGTAAACGAAGTAACTTGGCCGTCAAAGAAAGAGCTAGCTAATAGTGCAATTGTTGTTCTTGTAGCTTCCCTTCTAATTGCATTGGTTGTTTTTGCGATGGATAAGGTTATTCAGACCATTATGCAGGCAATTTACGGTATGTTGTACTAAAAGAAAGGGAAAGCATGGCAGAGACTAATAAAAAATGGTATGTTTTACGTGCCATTAGTGGAAAAGAGGACAAGGTACGTGAGTATATTGAGAATGCAATTAATACAACGGATCTTGGACAAAATGTTTCTCAAGTGTTAATTCCAACTGAGAGAGTTTATCAAGTTAGTAAATCAGGTAAAAAGATTTCTAAGGAAAGATCTTACCTCCCTGGATATGTTTTAGTTGAGGCAAATTTGGTGGGCGAAGTTCAACATCGCTTGTCAGAGATGCCTAATGTCATTGGATTCTTGGGCGATGGTTCAAAGAAGTCAAATGATCCTGTACCTTTACGTCAAAGTGAAGTTGCACGTATTCTAGGAAAGGTGGATGAGTTGCAAGATTCTGATGAAGAATCAACAATCTCATTTATAATTGGTGAATCTGTCAAAGTTACTTTTGGTCCTTTCAGTGGTTTCAGAGGAATTGTTGAGGAGGTAAACAAAGATCGTAAAAAGCTAAAGGTTAAAGTAAAGATATTTGGTCGTGAGACACCTTTAGAGTTAGGTTTTTTGCAAGTTGAAAAAGAATAATCATCGTGATTATTTTTTTGTATTATAATTAAATTTTAATAACAAACAAAATGGCTAAAGAAGTTGCTGGATTTATCAAATTACAGATAAAGGGAGGCGCTGCAAATCCATCACCTCCAGTAGGACCTGCATTGGGTTCTAAGGGTATCAACATCATGGATTTTTGTAAGCAGTTCAATGCCAGAACCCAGGATAAGGCTGGTAAGGTATTGCCAGTGGTTATCACTTATTATGCTGATAAGTCTTTTGATTTTGTGGTTAAGACTCCTCCTGTAGCTGTTCAATTGCTTGAAATTACTAAGCAAAAGAGTGGATCTGCGGAGCCTAATCGTAAAAAAGTCGCTGAGGTTACTTGGGATCAAGTAAAGGCAATTGCTACTGACAAAATGCAAGATTTGAATTGCTTTACAGTAGAGTCTGCAATGACAATGGTTGCTGGTACAGCGAGAAGTATGGGTATCACAGTAAAAGGAGAATTTCCTGGTAAAAATTAATTAAAACTTCAATTGAAATGGGTAAACTTACAAAAAATCAAAAGTTAGCTTTAGAGAAGATTGAAGCAGGAAAATCTTACTCTTTAAAAGAAGCTTCAGCTTTGGTTAAGGAATTGACAACAACAAAGTTCGATGCTTCTGTTGATATAGATGTTCGTTTGGGGGTTGATCCTCGTAAGGCAAACCAAATGGTTCGTGGCGTTGTTTCTTTGCCTAATGGTACAGGAAAAACGGTTCGCGTTTTGGCTTTGTGTACACCAGACGCTGAAGCTGATGCTAAGGCAGCTGGTGCTGACTATGTTGGTCTTGACGAGTACATCGAAAAGATCAAAGGTGGTTGGACAGACGTGGATGTAATCATTACAATGCCTTCTATCATGGGTAAAATTGGTGCTCTTGGTCGTGTGTTAGGTCCTCGTGGTTTGATGCCAAATCCAAAGAGTGGTACAGTTACCAATGAAGTAGGTAAGGCTGTTCGTGAAGTAAAACAGGGTAAAATTGATTTCAAGGTAGATAAGTTCGGTATCGTTCATACATCAGTTGGAAAGGCTTCTTTCTCTGCTGATGCAATCTTTGAAAATGCAAGAACATTTATTGACACTTTGATTAAGTTAAAACCTACTTCTTCTAAGGGTGAGTATGTGAAGAGCATATATCTTTCCAGTACTATGAGTCCGGGTATTAAAATTGACCCTAAATTAGTTGATTAATTTAATATTTAGAGAAACATGAAAAAGGAAGATAAAAGTGCTATTATAGATCAGGTACTTGCTAGCTTGAATGATTACAATCATTTCTATGTCGCTGATGCTTCTGGTTTGACAGCTGGAATGACTAGCGATATCAGACGTGCTTGCTTTAATAAAGACATTAAGTTGGTAGTCGTTAAGAATACTTTGTTGAAAAAAGCTTTGGAAAAGAAAGAAGGTGATTTTTCAGCATTATATAGTGCTCTTGAGGGTCCAACCGCTCTAATGTTGTCTAATACAGGAAACGCTCCTGCTAAACTTATCAAAGAGTTCAGTAAGGGAAATAAGTTGGGTAAACCAACATTGAAAGCAGCTTATGTTGAGGATGGTTTCTATATCGGAGCTGATCAACTTGATACATTGGCCGCAATCAAGAGCAAGAACGAACTTATCGGAGATATCATTACTTTGTTACAATCTCCTTTAAGAAATATTATTTCTGGTCTTCAAGCTAGAGAAGAGGAATCTTCAAACAAAGAATAATTAAAAGATTATAAACATTAAAGCATTAAATAAAATGGCAGATATTAAAGCTATTGCAGAAGAATTGGTAAATTTAACTGTTAAAGAAGTTAATGACCTTGCAGATTATTTGAAATCCGAGTATGGTATTGAACCAGCAGCTGTGGCTGTAGCTGTTGCTGCAGGTCCTGCCGCTGCCGCTGAAGAAGAAAAGACATCTTTTGATGTTGTTTTGAAATCAGCTGGTGCTGCAAAACTTGCTATCGTTAAATTAGTAAAAGAATTGACTGGTCTTGGCTTGAAAGAGGCTAAAGACATGGTTGATGGAGCTCCTAGTACAATTAAAGAAGGTCTTGCTAAAGCTGATGCTGAGGCTCTTAAGAAATCACTTGAGGATGCTGGAGCTGAAGTTGAACTTAAATAGTACTGTACAGTTCTGATTATTTCAGAAACTTTGGTTTAGAACCTATGTATAGGTTCTAAACCTTTTTGTGTCTGTTATCTTTTTTAAGTTCTTAATAATTTCTTAGATAAATGTCTTCTAATAACAAAAATCAAAGAGTAAGCTTTGCAACGGTCAAGAATCAAATGGGTTATCCAGATTTTCTTGATGTGCAATTAAAATCTTTTAGAGATTTTTTTCAACTCGATACGCCACCAGAGCAACGTAAGAATGATGGCATGTTTAAAGTATTTGCTGAAAATTTCCCAATAGCAGATACTCGTAATAATTTCGTTCTTGAATTCTTAGATTATTATATTGATCCTTCCAAATATACTATCGACGAGTGTATTGAAAGAGGTTTAACATATAGTGTTCCTCTGAAGGCAAAGTTAAAATTATATTGTACTGATCCTGACCATGAGGATTTTGAGACAATTATCCAAGATGTCTATTTGGGTACAATCCCTTATATGACAGACAAAGGAACTTTTGTTATTAATGGTGCTGAGCGCGTTGTCGTTTCTCAATTGCATAGATCTCCTGGTGTATTCTTCGGACAGAGTATGCATGCAAACGGTACTAAATTATACTCCGCTCGTATCATCCCATTCAAAGGTTCTTGGATTGAGTTTGCTACTGACATCAGTAATGTCATGTATGCTTATATCGATCGTAAAAAGAAACTTCCGGTAACTACCTTGCTGCGTGCTATCGGTTTTGAAAGCGATAAAGATATTCTTGAAATTTTCGGCTTGTCTGAGGAAATTAAAGTGACAAAGGCTGGCTTGAAAAAAGTAGAAGGTCGTAAATTGGCTGCTCGTGTTTTGAAAACATGGGTGGAAGATTTTGTAGATGAAGATACAGGTGAAGTTGTTTCTATCGAAAGAACTGAGGTTATTATCGACCGTGAAACAGTTTTAGATAAAGACAATATTCAAGAAATTTTGGATTCTGGTGTACAGACCATTCTTCTTCATAAAGAGGATTCGAACCTTTCTGATTATAGCATCATCTATAATACATTGCAGAAAGATCCTACGAACTCTGAAAAAGAGGCTGTATATTATATATATCGTCAAATGCGTAGCGCTGAACCTGCAGATGAAAATGCTGCTCGTGAAGTCATTTCTGGATTGTTCTTCTCAGAAAAACGTTATGACTTAGGTGATGTGGGTCGTTATAGAATTAATAAAAAATTAGGCTTGACGACTGACATCGATGTTCGTGTTTTGACGAAAGAAGATATTATCGAAATTATTAAGTACTTAATTGAGTTGATTAATTCAAAGGCTGATGTTGATGATATCGACCACTTAAGTAACCGTCGTGTTCGTACTGTTGGTGAACAACTTTATAATCAATTTGGTGTCGGCTTGGTTCGTATGGCTCGTACGATTCGTGAGCGCATGAATATCCGTGATAATGAAGTGTTCTCTCCTACAGAATTGATTAATGCAAAGACTATCTCTTCTGTTATTAATTCATTCTTCGGTACTAACGCGTTGTCTCAGTTTATGGATCAAACCAATCCATTGGCTGAAATCACTCATAAACGTCGTTTGTCTGCCCTTGGTCCTGGTGGTTTGTCTCGTGAGAGAGCCGGTTTCGAGGTGCGTGACGTTCACTATACCCACTACGGTCGTTTGTGTCCGATTGAAACACCAGAAGGACCAAACATCGGTTTGATTTCTTCTTTGTGCGTTTATGCTAAGATTAATGATCTTGGATTTATCGAGACGCCTTATCGTATTGTAAAAGATGGTAAGGTAGATGTATCTGAGGAAGGTCTTAAGTATATGACAGCTGAAGAAGAGGAAGGTAAGATTATTGCTCAGGGTAATGCTCCATTGGATGAGAATGGTAATTTCTTGGTTGAAAAGGTGAAGGCTCGTAAAGAGGCTGACTTCCCTAATGTTGATCCTAAGGAATTGGATTTGATGGATGTGGCTCCTCAGCAGATCGCTTCTATCGCGGCTTCTTTGATTCCGTTCTTGGAGCATGATGATGCGAACCGTGCGTTGATGGGATCTAACATGATGCGCCAGGCAGTTCCATTGTTACGTTGTGAATCTCCAATCGTTGGTACAGGTATCGAACGTCAGTTGGTTCGTGATTCTCGTACACAGATTGCAGCAGAAGGTGCTGGTGTGGTTGAGTTTGTGGATGCTAGTGTTATCAAGGTTAGATATGATAGAACAGAAGATGAAGAGTTCGTTAGCTTCGATTCTTCTTTGAAAGAATATAATATACCTAAGTTTAGAAAGACAAACCAAAGTACTACAATAGACTTACGTCCAATCGTTGTTGCAGGGCAAAGAGTAGAAAAAGGTGAAATCATGACCGAAGGTTATTCTACTCAAGATGGTGAATTAGCAATTGGTAAGAACTTATTGGTTGCATTCATGCCTTGGAAAGGATATAACTATGAGGATGCTATTGTAATCAATGAGAAGGTATGTAAATATGATATCTTCACATCTGTCCATGTTGACGAATATCAATTGGAAGTTCGTGAGACAAAACGTGGTATGGAAGAGTTAACATCTGATATACCTAATGTCAGCGAAGATGCTACAAGAAACTTGGATGAGAATGGTATAATCCGTGTAGGTGCTTTTGTAGAGCCAGGTGATATTTTGATTGGTAAGATTACGCCTAAGGGTGAATCTGATCCTTCTCCAGAAGAGAAACTTTTGAGAGCTATCTTCGGTGATAAGGCAGGTGATGTGAAAGATGCATCATTGAAGGCTAATCCTTCTTTAAGAGGTGTCGTTGTTGGAAAGAGATTGTTCTCTAAGGCAATGAAGACTCGTAAGTCTCGTTTGTCAGATAAAGCGATTCTTGAAAACTTAGACAAAGAGTTTGAAGAGAAATCAATCGCTTTAAAAGCTATTTTGGTAGAAAAATTACAACTGCTTACGAATGGTAAGACTTCACAAGGTGTAAAAGATTTCTTAGGTGCTGATGTCATTGCAAAAGGTGTTAAGTTCACTAAGAAGACCTTGGAGGAGATTAACTATATGGAGGTTCAGTTGACTAAATGGACATCTGACGCTCATAAGAATGATATGATCCATGATTTGATCATGAATTATATCAGAAAGTATAAAGAATACGATGCAGAATTGAAGAGAAAGAAGTTCAATATCACAATTGGTGATGAGCTTCCTTCAGGAATTGTGCAATTGGTTAAAGTTTATATTGCTAAGAAGCGTAAGATCCGTGTAGGTGATAAGATGGCAGGTCGTCACGGTAACAAGGGTATCGTATCTCGTATCGTACGTCAGGAAGATATGCCATTCTTAGCAGACGGAACACCAGTTGATATTGTATTGAACCCGTTGGGTGTGCCTTCTCGTATGAACTTGGGACAGATCTTCGAGACTGTCTTAGGACATGCAGGAATGAAGTTAGGTGTTAAATTTGCTACACCGATCTTTGATGGTGCAACGTTGGATGATTTGAATGAATGGTCAGATAAAGCAGGACTTCCTCGTTATGGTAAGACTTACTTGTGTGATGGTGGTACTGGAGAACGTTTTGACCAACCTGCAACAGTCGGAGTAATCTATATGTTGAAGTTGGGTCACATGGTTGATGATAAGATGCATGCTCGTTCTATCGGTCCATACTCATTGATTACACAACAGCCATTAGGAGGTAAAGCACAGTTTGGTGGTCAGCGTTTCGGAGAAATGGAGGTTTGGGCATTGGAGGCATTCGGTGCATCTCATATCCTTCAGGAAATTTTGACTATCAAGTCTGATGATGTTATGGGTCGTGCTCGTGCTTATGAGGCTATAGTGAAAGGCGAACCAATGCCGCCTGCAGGTATCCCTGAATCTTTGAATGTGTTATTACACGAATTGAGAGGTTTAGGCTTAAGTGTTAAACTCGATTAATGTTCATTTTTATTCAGTACAAAAATGGGTTTTAGAAACGATAATAAATT
Source organism: Paludibacteraceae bacterium (assembly GCA_045113275.1). Classification (GTDB taxonomy): domain Bacteria; phylum Bacteroidota; class Bacteroidia; order Bacteroidales; family Paludibacteraceae; genus UBA1181. The sequence goes on along the minus strand of JBGUIU010000354.1, from coordinate 20,664 downwards.
AAAAAATGCTTTCACGAAAATCTCTATAGGGTTGGCATCTCCAGAAGAAATTTTGGAGTTGTCCAGCGGTGAGGTTTTGAAGCCAGAAACCATCAATTATAGAACGTATAAGCCAGAACGTGATGGATTGTTCTGCGAGCGTATTTTCGGTCCAGTAAAGGATTATGAGTGCCATTGTGGTAAATACAAGAGAATTCGTTACAAGAATATCGTTTGTGACCGTTGTGGTGTCGAGGTTACTGAAAAGAAAGTACGTCGTGAGCGTATGGGACATATCCAGTTGGTTGTTCCTGTTGCTCATATCTGGTATTTCCGTTCATTGCCAAATAAGATCGGTTATTTGTTAGGTATGCCAACTAAAAAGTTGGATGCTGTTATATATTACGAAAGATACGTGGTTATTCAGCCAGGTATCAAACAACAAGATGGTATCAACGAACAGGATTTGTTGACTGAAGAGGAGTACTTGGATATCATCGATTCTCTTCCAAAAGAGAACCAATTGTTGGATGATACAGACCCTAATAAGTTCATCGCAAAGATGGGTGCTGAGGCTGTATATGATATGCTTCAAAGAATTGATTTGGATGCATTGTCATACGATCTTCGTAACAAAGCAGGACAAGAATCATCTCAACAACGTAAGACAGAAGCGTTGAAACGTTTGCAGGTGGTAGAAGCTTTCAGAGCTTCTAATGGCCGTAACAAACCAGAGTGGATGATTGTAAAGATTGTTCCTGTTATCCCACCTGAATTACGTCCGTTGGTTCCATTGGATGGTGGACGTTTTGCAACTTCTGACTTGAATGACTTGTATCGTCGTGTTATCATACGTAATAATCGTTTGAAGAGATTGATCGAGATAAAAGCTCCTGAGGTAATCTTGAGAAACGAAAAACGTATGTTGCAAGAGGCTGTTGACTCATTGTTCGACAACTCTCGTAAGTCAAGCGCAGTTAAGACGGATGCTAACCGTCCATTGAAATCTTTGTCAGATTCGTTGAAAGGTAAGCAAGGACGTTTCCGTCAGAACTTGTTAGGTAAACGTGTTGACTACTCTGCTCGTTCAGTAATCGTCGTTGGTCCTGAATTGAAGATGCATGAGTGTGGTCTTCCAAAGGATATGGCTGCTGAGCTATACAAACCATTTGTCATCCGTAAGTTGATTGAACGTGGTATCGTAAAGACAGTGAAGTCTGCAAAGAAAATCGTTGACCGTAAAGATCCCGTTGTTTGGGATATCTTGGAATATGTAATGAAAGGTCATCCAGTTCTATTGAACCGTGCTCCTACATTGCACCGTTTGGGTATCCAGGCATTCCAACCAAAGATGATCGAAGGTAAAGCTATCCAACTTCACCCATTGGCTTGTACAGCGTTCAACGCCGACTTCGATGGTGACCAGATGGCTGTTCACTTGCCATTAGGTAATGAGGCTGTGTTGGAAGCTCAAATCTTGATGTTGGCTTCTCATAATATCCTTAATCCTGCTAATGGTTCTCCTATCACCGTTCCTTCTCAGGATATGGTTCTTGGTTTGTATTACATCACAAAACCTCGTAAGGGTGCTTTAGGTGAAGGATTGATATTCTATGGTGTTGAGGAGGCAATTATTGCTTACAATGAAAAGAAAGTGGCTTTACATGCACCAATCAAGGTGATTGTAAAGGACTTGAATGATAAGGGTGAAATCGCTGATACTATGGTAGAAACAACCGTAGGTCGATTGATATTCAACCAAAATGTTCCACAAGAAGTAGGTTATGTTAATACATTGATTACGAAGAAATCTCTTCGTGAAATCATCAGTAATGTAATCAAGGTTTGTGGAGTAGCTCGTACCGCTCAATTCTTGGATGACATTAAGAACTTAGGTTATTACATGGCCTTCAAAGGATGCTTGTCATTTAACTTGGATAATGTGATTATTCCAAAGGAGAAGGAAGAGTTAGTACAAAAGGGTTATGAGGAAGTTGAAGAGGTGATGAATAACTATAACATGGGATTCATTACATACAACGAACGTTATAACCAGATTATTGATATTTGGACGCATATCAATGCCGATTTGGCAAATATATTGATGAAGACTATTTCTTCGGATGACCAAGGATTTAACTCAGTATATATGATGTTGGATTCTGGAGCCCGTGGATCTAAAGAGCAGATTCGTCAGTTGTCTGGTATGCGTGGTTTGATGGCAAAACCACAGAAGTCTGGTGCTGAAGGTGGTCAGATCATCGAAAACCCAATTCTTTCAAACTTTAAAGAGGGATTGTCTGTGTTGGAGTACTTTATTTCAACTCACGGTGCTCGTAAAGGTTTGGCTGATACCGCGTTGAAGACTGCCGATGCAGGTTACTTGACTCGTCGTTTGGTTGACGTCTCTCATGATGTGATCATTAACGAGGAAGACTGTGGTACACTTCGTGGTTTGGTTTGTACAGAGTTGAAAAACAATGAAGAGGTTGTTGCTTCTTTGTACGAGAGAATATTAGGTCGTGTTTCTGTACATGACATTCAACATCCGTTAACTGGAGAAATCATCGTACGTGCTGGTGAGGAAATTCGTGAGGATGCAGCACAGATTATTCAAGAGTCTCCAATCGAACGTGTTGAAATCCGTTCTGTGTTAACATGTGAATCTAAGAAAGGTGTATGTGCTAAGTGTTACGGACGTAACTTGGCTACGGGTAGATTGGTACAAAAAGGTGAGGCTGTTGGTGTTATCGCTGCACAGTCAATTGGTGAGCCTGGTACTCAGTTGACATTGCGTACGTTCCACGTCGGTGGTGTTGCAGGAAATATTGCTGCAAACTCTGGTATTACATCTAAATATGATGGTCACATTGAAATCGATGAGTTGCGTACAATCGATACAATAGATGATGATAACAAACCAGTTCAGGTAGTAGTAGGTCGTTTGGCTGAATTGAAGATTATCGATCCTAATACTAAGATAACATTGACCAATGCAAACATCCCTTACGGTGCTAAGTTGTATGTGGCAAATGGTTCAGAAGTGAAGAAGGGACAACTTATTTGTGAGTGGGACCCATTCAATGCTGTTATCGTTATCGAGGTGGCTGGTAAGATTAAATTCGAGAATGTAATTGAAAACGTTACCTATAAGACTGAATCTGATGAAACAACAGGTTTGAGAGAGAAGATCATCATCGAGTCTAAGGATAAGACAAAGGTTCCAGAAGCTCATATCGTTGATAAGAAGGGTAATGTCATTAAGACCTATAGCTTGCCAGTGGGTGCTCACGTTACAGTTGATGATAACAATGAGGTTCGTCCAGGACAGTTATTGGTAAAGATCCCTCGTGCTGTAGGTAGTGCGGGTGATATCACCGGAGGTCTTCCTCGTGTAACGGAGTTGTTCGAGGCTCGTAACCCATCTAATCCTGCTGTTGTATCTGAAATCGATGGTGAGATTACTTTCGGAAAAGTTAAACGTGGTAATCGTGAAATCGCAGTTACTTCTAAGACAGGTGATGTGAAGAAGTACTTGGTTCCATTGTCAAAACAGATCTTGGTACAGGAGAATGATTATGTACGTGCTGGTACTCCATTGTCTGATGGTGCAATCACTCCATCTGATATCTTGGCCATTATGGGTCCTACCGCAGTACAAGAGTACATCGTTAATGAAGTGCAGGATGTGTACCGTCTTCAAGGTGTGAAAATCAATGATAAACACTTCGAGGTGATCGTACGTCAGATGATGAGAAAGGTGGAAATTGAAGATGCTGGTGATACTCGTTTCTTGGAAAAAGAGATGGTTGACAAGTTAGAGTTCATGGAAGAGAATGATCGAATCTTTGGTAAGAAAGTAGTTGTTGATGCAGGAGATTCAGAGAATTTGAAACCTGGACAGATTGTTACAGCTCGTAAGTTGAGAGATGAAAACAGTGCATTGAAGCGTAAGGATTTGAAATTGGTAGAGACAAGAGATGCTGTTCCAGCTATTTCTTCTCAAGTACTTCAAGGTATTACGCGTGCTGCATTGCAGACGACTAGCTTCATGTCGGCTGCTTCCTTCCAGGAAACAACTAAGGTGTTGAACGATGCTGCAATTCGTGGTAAAGTTGACATGCTAGAAGGTATGAAGGAGAATGTGATTTGTGGTCATTTGATCCCTGCTGGTACAGGACAAAGAGAATTTGATCGCTTGATCGTAGGCTCAAAGGATGAGATGGAAGGCATAATCAACGCACGTAATGGTAATGTTGCTACTGAAGAGTGATAAAAAATGATTGATATTTTGATAAAGGAAATCAGCGGTATGTTGGTTTCCTTTATCGTTTAAATTTTATACTATGCAAGACAACGAAAATGATAAAATGCCTAAGAACCAGATTAATGTGGAATTAAGTGAAGAGGTGGCAGAAGGTGTATATTCTAATATGGCCATTATCTCTCACTCTTCATCTGAGTTCGTTCTGGATTTCTTAAGAATAATGCCTAATTCAAATAAGGCAAAGGTGAAATCAAGAATCATTTTGACACCGGAACATGCAAAACGTTTGTTCAAGGCCTTGGAAGATAATTTGCAGAAATTTGAAAATCAGTTCGGTAAAGTTCAACGTACAGAATCTGGTTTCAATCCTCCATTTCCGATTAATTTGACCGGTTCTGGCGAAGCTTAATGGTGTTTGTTCCCTCTTTTGTGTGTGCAGATTTGCGAGATTGTAGGGGAGATAGATGTAGATTTTTTTTAAAAATATTGTTAACAAATAAAAAATAACTATATTTGCATTCTAACACTTTAATTAAAGAATGATAATGAAAAAGATATTGTTAGCTATTTTCTTGGGATCTTTCGTCGCTTCGGCTTTCCCAGCTGAGTATATGAAGGTCTCTCCTGAACGACCAGTATATGAGGGCCAACGTGTATATAAAATCAGACCAGGCTATTCTCGTAAAGATAAGTTCGAGTGGGTTAATTTCAGCGGAGAGTTTGATAATTTCTACTACGAACAAGGGTATGAATATACTATCTATGTTGAAAAATACGACCCTTCTGCAGATACAATTCATGTAGTCAAAACTATTGCACGTGATAATAGTGATGCTTATATGAAACAATTGGAACTTAAGAAAAAACGCGAAGAAAGAGCTGCTGCAAAAGCTGCTGCTGGTGGTAAATAATTCTATATGAATCATTTGGTTGCACCTTCTATGCTATCTGCGGATTTCTCTAATCTGCAGAAAGATATAGAAATGGTTAATAGAAGTGATGCGGATTGGTTCCATCTGGATGTGATGGATGGTGTGTTCGTACCGAATATTTCTTTTGGTATTCCGGTTGTAGAGGCAATTGCTAAATATGCAAAAAAACCTTTGGATGTCCATCTGATGATTGTGGAACCTGTTAAGTATGTTGATGCTTTTTATAAAGCAGGTGCTGCAGTGATTAATGTTCATTATGAGGCTTGCTTACATCTACATTCAACCATTCAGAAAATAAAATCCTTGGGTGTTAAGGCGGGTGTGACATTAAATCCCCATACGCCCGTTTCTTCTTTGGAAGAGATTGTTGAAGATCTGGATCTCGTTATGTTGATGTCTGTTAATCCTGGTTTCGGCGGACAAAAGTTCATTGAGAATACGGTCGATAAAACTCGTAGATTGAAAGAACTTATTTCACGAAAAAATTCTTGCGCATTAATTGAGATTGATGGCGGAGTGAACTTCGAAACGGGTAAAAGACTGCTTGACGCAGGCGCTGATGTTTTGGTTGCTGGTAGTTTTGTCTTTGGAGCAAACGATCCAATTGATACAATTGCAAAACTGAAAACGTTATAGCAATTAAAAATATAGAGAAACAGAGGCCTATCGAAGCCTCTGTTTTTGTTTTATATTCTTCTGTTTTGATTGATATGATTAGAAAGACTCCTTTCTTTAGACTTGTTTTGTTCTTGTTGATGGGTATTCTTGTGGCCCCTTCATTGCCTGATTACATGCCCTTCATCCTTGCAGGACTCTCTTTGGTTGGTATCTGTGCATGCTCTTTTTTCAAAAACTCATTTGGCTATAGCGTGAGGAATGTTCATGGACTCTTCTTGTGTCTCTTGATCCTGTCAATAGGAATGTACAGAACGCAGACAGAAAAGGTCGATCCTGTGGATGTGGAGTCGTTTGTGACACAGAATGTTGTGGCGAAAGTGGTGAGTGAGCCATTGGAGAAGAATAAAACAATCGCTGTCGATGTGAAAATGATTTCGCAGGAGCTCCCGACGGATGTGTGGGTGCAGTTATACATCAAAAAGGATACACAAAGCTGTGCATTGCAAAATGGTGATTGGATTACTCTTCAATCAGCGGTCTTTTGTCCTCGCCAGAGAATGGATAGAACGGCCCAGCAGGACAAAAAGAAGAATCTGTCAGGCAGCTATTTTGTCTCTTCTCGACAGTGGCATTTGGTATGTCATACATCAGAACGCAGTTTGATATATTATGCTCACAAGGCGCAAAAAAGACTGGTGAAGATCTTTATGGATATGAATATAAAAGGGGATGAGTTGTCTGTTCTGTCTGCCCTTACGATTGGCGAAAAATCTATGTTGAGCAAAGACCTGAAAAATGCTTATTCCATGACAGGAGCCAGTCATATCTTGGCTGTCAGTGGCTTACATGTCGGAATCGTCTTTTATGTTTTCTCTCATTTGTTAGTTTTTCTTACGAGGTCGAAAAGTGCGGAAAAATTTAACGTGATTGTCTCTTTGATAGCGTTGTGGATCTTTGCTTTTGTGACAGGACTTTCGCCATCGGTGGTTCGGGCCTCGATTATGTTAACGATGGCTTCGCTGACAATCCTGTTGAATCGAAAAAGTCAGATATTCAATACGGTTTTTGCCTCAGCCTTTTTGATGCTGCTCTATTCCCCGGCGTATCTTTATGATGTGGGGTTCCAGTTGAGTTTTACAGCTGTCTTGTCGATCTTGCTGTTCCAAAAACCTATTTATGAGTCGTTCGTGGTGCGGAATAAACTGTTGGATAAGATTTGGGCGATGTCGTCTGTTTCATTTTCTGCCCAGTTAGGCACGTTGCCTCTTTCATTGTATTATTTTCATCAAGTTAGTAACTTGTTCGGTCTCTCTGGATTGCTGGTGATTCCTTTGTCTGCCATTATTATCTATTTATCGATTGGCGTATGGTGTATGAATGCGGTGCCCTATGTGGGTGTGGGATTGGCATATGCATTACAAAGGATAGCGATGTTGATGAATGGGGTGATTCAGACGATGGGGACGTGGAGTGTTGCTGTGCGATCAGACATTCAGTTTGAATGGATTGATGTTTTGTTTGTCTATGGCATATTGATTGCCTTGTGGATGTTCGTACACAAACAATCATTCCGTATGCTATTTTCTTTTTTATTTGTTGTATTTCTTTATGCGGGATATCAGACTATAAATAAAATATTTTGTAACTTAGCAACCTAAAAATTGTTGTATATGATTACGAAGATTATAAAAGAAGATTTGATTCAAAAAGCCAAGGAGGAGATTGAATCCGTTAATGATATTGTGATAGTATCTCATGTCTCTCCGGATGGTGATGCCGTAGGGTCTTCTTTGGGTTTTTATAATTTCTTGACAGATATATTAGATAAGAATGTGACGGTGATTATGCCTACGCAAGTCCCTGATTATTTCAGATGGATGCCAGGTGCCTCAAGCATGCTTGTCTATTCTGACGACAAGGAGCTTTGTGATGAAAAGATCAAAAATGCGGAATTGATTTTTGCACTGGATTTTAACAATTTGAAGAGAATAGGGGATATGGCATTTGTCGTGGCTGATGCACCAGCAAAAAAGATTTTAGTGGACCATCATTTGGATCCAGGAAATTTCGCCAATGTGATTATCTCATATCCAGATATCTCATCCACTTCGGAGATGATTTTCCGTCTGATTTGTCGTATGGGCTATTTCACAGACATGACGCAAGAGTGTGCGGAATGTATTTATACAGGTATGATGACGGATACAGGTTGTTTCACGTACAATTCTAATCAGACAGAGATCTATTTGATCATCTCTGAATTGATTAAAAAAGGGATTGATAAGGATGAGATTCACCGTAGAGTATATGATAATTATTCAGAAAATAGATTCCGAATGATGGGATATCTGTTGTCCGAAAAGATGAAGGTTTATCCAGAATATGGTACGGCGATGATGTATCTGACGCAGGAGGAGTTGAAACGTTATGATTATAAGCCAGGAGATATAGAGGGATTCGTTAATATGCCAATGTCCATAAAGGGTGTTGTGTTCTCTGCTTTGTTCAGAGAGGATGAATCTAAAATAAGGGTCTCATTCCGTTCTCAAGGTGATGTTGCGGTGAATGAATTTGCTGCGGAGTATTTTGATGGTGGAGGTCATAAGAATGCAGCGGGAGGACAGTTGTTTATTCCGATGGATGAGGCAATCCGTCTATTTGAAGAGAAACTTCCTACGTTGGCGGATAGCTTAAAAAAAGAAATAGAAAAACAGAGTAAATACTGATGAATTTTTCGTTTAAATATTTTAGCGTATTTTTTCTCTTGCTGCTTGCTTGTTCATCGCCGGCACCTCAGGTACCGTACAATAAACTAGAGAAGGACCAGACGAAAGAGAGCTTGGTCGAGATGAACAGAGAGTTTTATCTGATTGAAGACAGTTTGATTCAGGCGTATGTGGATTCATCTAAGATCAGTTTCACAACATCTAAGAGTGGAATGCGTTATTATATTGAAGAGAAAGGATTTGGTGATTCTGTGAAATCGACAGATAATGTTACGTATAGATACACCGTGTCGCAATTGGATGGAGAGGTATGTGAGCAATTGAAGAATGTTGTGAAAACTTCTAATTTGGAGCGAAACGAGATGGGAAGAGGATTCCGTGAAGCACTTAAGATGCTGAAACCATCGGGGAACGGTGTTTTTATTATGCCTTCTTTTTTGGCGTATGGCGTGGTGGGAGTGCCAAACTGTATTCCTGCGTGGACACCCGTAAGATGTGATATTACGTTAATACAAATAGAAAAATAAAAAAGAAATGAGAAATAATGATTCGAAAATCTTTGTCCTGAAGAATATAATAGTAGTGTGTGCGTGTATGTGTATGAGTCTCCTCGTGGGGTGTGATAAAACAGAAACCTATGCAGATTATTTGGAGGCACAAGAAGAAGCAATAGATGAGTTTATCTCGAAAAATAATTTGAAGGTGGTAGGTACTATGCCTGAAGGAGAAACCTCCGAGTGGTTGAGTGATGGACAAAAGGTGTTTTATTTATATAATTCGGGAGATGCAGAGGGACTCTATTATCACCAAGTGGAATTAGGCACAGGCGAAATGCAACCTCAGAATAATTATACTGCGATAGTCCGTTATAGAGGCGCTAAGCTTTCTGGCGAGTTGATTTATGCTTGTACTGTGGATGTGAGTCCAGATCCTGTATCTTTTCTCCTTTTGAGTGATGCGGATGGTGCTACTTTTGCCACAGGTTTTCAGCAAGCTGTGAAAAACTTACGAGTGGGCGGACATTGTCAGGTGATCATTCCTTTCTCTCTTGGAAATTCAAATCTGGTCACTGTAAAAGGTGGCGTTTCTTCAGATGCTAAAAATCGTATCCCGATGTTTTATGATATTTGGTTGGTAGGATTAGAGTAAATGGAGGGCATCAGCAAAAATAGGATTAAGCTAGTTCAGTCTCTTTCCAAAAAGAAGGAGAGGGATGAACGTGGATGGTTTGTGGCGGAAGGCCATAAATTGGTGAATGATTTATTGATGGTTTATCCTTGCGTGATGCTGTTTGCCACATCAGATTATCTGAGTAAGTATAGAGGATTAATCAATACAGATCAGGTGTATGAGGTGGACAAAAAAGAGTTAACCCAACTCTCTTTGTTATGTGCACCGCAGTCGGTAATCGCTGTGTTTGAGAAGTTGCATCCGGTTATAGATAAGACGATTATCTCGAAGCAACTTTCATTGATGTTGGATACTATACAAGATCCGGGGAATCTGGGTACGATTATACGTATAGCAGATTGGTTCGGCATAGAAAATATAATTTGTTCGAAAGATACGGTGGATGTATATAACCCTAAAGTTGTTCAGGCAACGATGGGCGCCATGGCACGTGTGAAAGTACACTATGTGGAATTAGAAGAATTCTTGAGTTCTTTGACGGATATTCCAGTCTATGGCACTTTTTTGGAAGGAGATGATATATATGCGTGTGATTTGAATCCTTGTGGTGTGATCGTGATGGGAAATGAAGGAAACGGGATATCTCCATCCATAGAAAAATTTATTAATAAAAAATTGTATATACCTAATTATCCTAAAAGTCGGGAAACGACGGAATCGCTAAATGTGGCTGTTGCAACAGCCATAACTTGTTCGGAGTTTAGACGTAGGATGAAAATGTAATTGATATGGCAAAGAAATCAAACGGTAAATCGTTGTTGCAACGTCTGAGATTTAAATATAAACTGGCTATTTTAAATGAAAACACGTTGGAGGAGGTGTGGAGAATCCGATTGTCGAAATTGTCGGTAATAGCTTTGGGATTCTTTGTCGCTGTTGTGTATTTCTTTTTGATTGCTTTCTTGATCATCAAAACTCCGATGAGAGGTTTCTTGCCTGGTTATACGGAGAATCTTAACTTAAAGAAACAGTTAACCTTGAATTCGCTCGTCGTGGATTCTCTTGCGGAAGAGGTTGAGTATCAGACTAAATATGTGATGGCTATGCGTGCAATAATGGCTGGCGATATAAAAGTCGATTCGTTGATGAGTAGTGATTCTGTTAAAGCTGTATCGTTGGATTACTTGCTGGATGCGTCGGAAAGAGAACTTGCTTTCCGTGATTCTTATGAGGCTGACGAAGCTCTTTCTGCCTCGTTGGGTATGAATGGATCGAGTGAGGTGAAGAATTATTTGATGCAGTCTCCTGCCAAAGGTCGTATGCTTGAATCCTATAACCCTAGGATGAAATTATACGGTGTTACCCTCTCGGTTGAAAAGAACTCCAGTGTGTCCTCTGTCTTGGATGGCGTTGTGATATCGTCTGAATATTCAATGAATAATCTCTATATAATGACGATTCAGCATCCTGATAATATCGTCTCTGTCTATAAGACGAGACAACCGTTTATGAAACGAGTAGGGGATAAGGTCCATGCTGGCGAAATCCTATCGACATTCAGAACTGATTCAGATCCATATTTGGAATTTCAATTGTGGAAAGAGGGCGTTCCGATGGACCCACAATCGTTTATTACATTTTAATAGATTGGTATGAAAAAAAAACAGATAGCAATCCTTGGATCTACAGGATCTATTGGGACACAAGCATTAGAGGTCATAGAAGAGAATCCTTCATTATTTGAAGTGTATGCGTTGACTGCTAATAATAATTCAGACTTATTAATCAAACAGGCTCGTAAGTTTCAGCCAGAGATGGTTGTCGTGGCAAACGAGACAAAATATCAGACGGTGAAAGAGGCATTGGCAGATTTGCCTATCAAAGTGTTCGCTGGATCTCAGTCTATTGCAGATGTTGTTGAATCAGAACCTATTGACATAGTCTTAACCGCCATGGTTGGTTATGCAGGACTCTATCCTACCATTAAAGCAATAAAAGCGCATAAGACAATCGCATTAGCGAATAAGGAAACGTTGGTGGTGGCAGGTGATCTGATCTGTCGTTTGGCAAAAGAAAACAATGTGGCCATCCTGCCTGTGGATTCTGAGCATTCCGCTATATTCCAGTGCTTGGCAGGTGAAATATCACCAATAGAAAAAATATTATTGACGGCATCTGGTGGCCCTTTCCGTGGTAAGGATCGTGCATTCTTGGAACATGTCACGCCGGCCGATGCGTTGAAGCACCCGAACTGGTCGATGGGCGCTAAAATCACAATCGATTCAGCTTCTATGATGAATAAAGGGTTTGAAGTGATAGAGGCTAAATGGTTGTTTAATGTTACTTCTTCACAGATAGAAGCTGTGGTTCACCCTCAGTCGTTGGTTCATTCTATGGTACAGTTCCAAGATGGATCCGTGAAGGCGCAGTTGGGATTGCCGGATATGAAATTGCCTATTCAGTATGCATTTGCTTATCCCGTTCGTTTGAAAAATAATTATCCGAGGTTGGATTTCTTTACGAATCAAACACTGACGTTTGAGAAGCCGGATCTGAATGTGTTCCGAAACTTGGCATTTGCTTATGCGGCAATGGATAAAGGTGGTAATATGCCATGTATCTTAAATGCAGCAAATGAGGTGGTTGTGTCAAAGTTTTTACATGAGGAAATAGGCTTTTTGCAGATGTCTGATGTGATTGAGGAGACAATGCAACAAGTCGCTTTTATTCAACAGCCGACATACGAAGATTATGTGAAAACAGATGATCTGGCTCGACAAAAAGCAAGTGAACTCTCTTTGAAATATAAATTGTAATTAGAAAAATATCATTATATGCAGATTCTGGTACAACTTCTTCAATTCTTTGCAAGTCTATCTCTTCTTGTTATTGTTCATGAATTTGGACATTTCCTAATGGCTAAGCTGTTTAAAGTTAGGGTGGAGAAGTTTTATTTGTTTTTTAACCCGTGGCTCACGTTATTTAAGTTTAAGCCTAAGAAAAGTGAAACCGAATATGGAATCGGTTGGTTACCATTAGGTGGATATGTGAAACTGGCAGGTATGATTGATGAATCGCTGGATAAAGAGCAGATGAATCAAGCACCGCAGCCTTGGGAATTCCGAACCAAACCAGCATGGCAACGATTGTTAATCATGGTGATGGGTGTGGTGTTCAACTTTTTGTTGGCATTGTTTATCTACTCCATGATTGCTTTCCATTATGGTGATAGTTATATCCCATTGAAGGAGATGAAGGATGGTATGGAGTTCAGCGAGTATGCTCGGAAAGTGGGATTTCAGGATGGAGATATTTTGTTGCGTGCTGATTCCACAGAATTGGTTGCGTTGGATAATGAGTCTATGCATGCTTTATTGGGGGCCGATCGTGTATGGGTACTGCGTGATGGAAAACAGGTGATGATTGATTTGCCCGATGATTTTGCAGATAATATCATTTCCGAAAATGTTTCGTTTGTTGGTTGCCGATACCCTTTCGTGGTCGATTCTGTTGTGCCTGATTCAAGAGCAGACCGTGCAGGATTGATGGCGGGAGATAGCCTTGTTGCAATTACTAATTTCAAGAATGATACATTGGTGAAGGGGTATGTCACTTCAGCAATATCTTATTTTTCTAAGAATAAAAATGTTCCAGTGATTGCTCGTGTTTCTCGGAATGGACAGATGGAGGATTTGGTGGTGACGCCTGATGCAGATGGTAGGATAGGCGTTCGTATGAAATCTATGTATGCCTATTATCCGGTGAAAGTGATTCATTATGGCTTCTTTGAATCATTTGGCGTTGGTATTCATAAAGGATTTAACTTGCTGTTTAATTATGCAGGAGATATGAAGTATGTGTTTACTACGTCTGCAGGAAAGCAAGTAAGTGGTTTCATGACGATAGGCAGTCTTTTCCCTTATCCTTTCAATGCATATTCTTTCTGGCAGATAACAGCGTTCTTGTCGGTTATCCTGGCCTTCATGAATATTTTGCCGATTCCTGCATTGGATGGAGGACACGTATTGTTCTTGATTGTTGAGGTGGTGACTCGAAAGAAACCAAGTCCTAAGTTCTTGATGAAAGCTCAAATCGTTGGTATGGCGATTTTGTTTGCGTTGATGATTTATGCAAATTTGAATGACTTTTTCAAGTTTTTTAGTTGATATAGATAGTTGATCTTTATAGAACTATACATTCACCTTTGGCGAAATCTTTATTTTGCCAAAGGTTTTTTCTTTAAGGAGGGTATGAAATTTGAATATTGTGCATAGTTTATGTATATTTATTGGATAATAATGAATAATTATTACGTAATCCGTTTGCGTTTGAAAATAAATACATTTTTATTGGGTGGATGTGTGTGTTTTTTTTAAATTTGCAATTCAGTTGTGTTGTTTTGAAACATATAAATTTATTAAATAAGACCAATAATTATTATGGCTAAAGTTGAAGATTTGGACCAGGTGGTGGTTCGTTTTTCTGGCGATTCCGGAGACGGAATGCAATTAGCTGGAAACATTTTCTCTACGATTTCCGCTACAGTGGGTAATGACATCTGTACTTTCCCTGATTATCCGGCTGATATTCGTGCCCCACAGGGATCTCTAACGGGAGTTTCAGGCTTCCAAGTTCACATCGGTGCTAATAAGGTTTTCACGCCAGGAGATAAGTGCGACGTGCTTGTGGCAATGAACCCTGCAGCATTGAAAACGCAATATAAGTTCTGTAAGCCTACATCTTGTATTATCATCGATACTGATTCATTCAAGGAAGCTGACTTGAAGAAGGCTAACTTCGAGACGTTGGATGCTATCGCAGAGATGGGTATCAAGAATGATGTCATTGCAGCTCCAATCACTTCTATGGTGAAGGATTGTTTGGCTGATTCAGGTATGGATCCTAAGGCTATCTTGAAGTGTCGTAACATGTTCGCTCTTGGTTTGGTTTGCTGGTTATTCAACCGTGACACCAACATCGCAGCTAATATGTTGAAAGAAAAGTTCGCTAAGAAACCAGGTGTGGCTGAGTCTAACATTAAGGTAATTCAAGCCGGTTACGATTACGGACATAATACTCATTCTTCTGTTTCTCATACTTATACAGTTGAGACGAAATCAGCTAAGAAGGGTATCTATATGGATATCAATGGTAACAAAGCTACTGCATATGGTTTGATTGCTGCTGCTGAGAAAGCTGGTTTGAAGCTTTATCTTGGTTCTTACCCTATCACGCCTGCTACAGATGTTCTTCATGAATTGTCTAAACATAAATCATTAGGTGTTACAACTGTTCAATGCGAGGATGAGATCGCTGGTTGTGCTTCTGCTCTTGGTGCTTCTTTCGCTGGTGCCTTGGCTTGTACTTCCACTTCTGGTCCTGGTATCTGTTTGAAATCAGAAGCAATGAACTTGGCAGTCATCATGGAGTTGCCTTTGGTTGTATTGGACGTTCAACGTGGTGGACCTGCAACGGGTCTTCCTACGAAGTCAGAGCAGACTGACTTGCTTCAATGTTTGTTCGGACGTAATGGTGAATCACCAATGCCAGTGATTGCCGCTACCTCTCCAACAGATTGCTTTGATGCTGCTTATATGGCTTGTAAGATCGCATTGGAACATATGACTCCAGTCGTATTGATGACGGATGCTTATGTGGCAAATGGTTCTGGTGCTTTCAAATTGCCTAACTTGGCTGAGTTCCCAGCTATCAATCCTCCATATGTTCCTGAAGAGATGAAGGGTACATGGACTCCATATATGCGTAATGCGGAAGGTTCTCGTTACTGGGCAGTTCCTGGTCGCGACGGATTCCAACATATCTTGGGTGGTTTGGAGAAGGACAATAAGACAGGTGCTATCTCTACAGCTCCTGAGAACCATGACTTGATGACTCGTCTTCGTGCCGAGAAGGTGGAGAAGATCCAAGTACCTGATTTGGTAGTTGAGGGCGACGAAAAAGATGCTGAATTGTTGATTGTTGGCTTCGGTGGTACTTACGGACACTTGCATGCAGCAATGGACGAGATGAGAGCTGCTGGTAAGAAAGTTGCTTTGGCTCACTTCAAGTACATCAATCCACTTCCAAAGAACACTTCTGCTGTATTGAAGAAATATAAGAAAGTGGTGGTTGCAGAACAGAATATGGGTCAGTTGGCTGGCTGGTTGCGCATGAAGGTGGATGGATTTGTTCCTTACCAATTCAACGAAGTGAAGGGACAACCTTTCATGGTAGCTGATCTTGTGGAGAACTTCACCGCAGTTTATAACAAATAAAGTATAACCGATATAAAATCAATATATTATGAGCGAGTTAACCGCAAAAGATTTCAAAAAGGGCCAACCACGTTGGTGTCCGGGTTGTGGAGACCACTTTTTCTTGGCGTCCCTTCAAAAAGCAATGGCTGAGATAGGCATTGCTCCATGCGATACTGCAGTAATTTCGGGTATCGGTTGTTCAAGCCGTTTGCCTCACTATATGGCTACCTATGGTATGAATACAATCCATGGTCGTGCTGCCGCAATTGCTACAGGTGCAAAGATTGCTAATCCTAAGTTGACTGTATGGCAGATCTCTGGTGACGGTGACGGATTGGCTATTGGTGGTAACCATTTCATCCATGCAAATCGTCGTAACATAGACATCAATATGATTCTTTTGAATAACCGTATCTATGGTTTGACAAAGGGTCAATATTCTCCTACTTCTCCTCGTGGATTCGTCAGCAAGTCGTCTCCTTACGGAACAGTGGAGGATCCATTCCGTCCTGCTGAGTTGTGCTTCGGTGCACGTGGACATTTCTTCGCTCGTGCCGTTGCGACAGATGCTGCTGGTACGATTGAAGTGTTGAAGGCTGCTCAAGCACACAAGGGTGCTTCTGTATGTGAAATCCTTCAGAACTGTGTTGTGTTCAACGATGGTATTCATGGAAGTATCTATACTCCAGAAGGACGTAAGAAGGATGCTATCTATTTGCAACATGGCAAACCAATGATCTTTGGTGAAAACAACGAGTTTGGTTTGATGCAGGATGGCTTCAATATCAAAGTGGTTAAGTTGGGTGAAAACGGTATCACAGAGAAGGATCTCTTGGTTCATGATGCACACTGCGAAGATGCTACTCTTCAGTTGAAGTTGGCTTTGATGGAAGGTCCAGACTTCCCTGTTGCATTGGGCGTTATCCGTGACGTTGAGGCTCCAACTTACAATGATGCTGTTGATGAGCAAATCGAAGATGTTAAGAGCAAGAAGAAGTATCATAACTTCCAAGAGCTTTTAATGACGAATGATACTTGGGAGGTGAAGTAATTCATTCCTAATGAAAAATAGTCAAGGGCATTCCTCAATTGAGGGATGCCCTTTTTGTGTTATCACGGAGCATTCTTCTATACCAAAGCCCTAAGATATACTCTGCACATGTGAATTGAAACAAAAATCTCACCTTTTGCTCGATTATTACCTTCCCATTGTCAACAAACATGTTAAAATTGCATATCGTATTTCTAAATCGATTGAAGTAAAACCAAATATATTATATATCATGAAAAGACTTTGCAAAACTGCACTACTAACAGCAATCGGAGCAATGCTATCCGCAACTGCTATTGCTCAGAATCTTCCTGGTGTAAGAAGTACTATCAAAGTGAATGGCAAGGACCGTACAATTGATGTGTATGCACCAAGTGGAATGGGCGAAAATCGTCCAATGGTTATCTCTGCTCACGGTATGGGGCAAGATATAGATTATCAGAAAAAACAGTCTCGTTGGGACCAAGTGGCCGATACGGCAAAATTCCTTGTTGTCTATCCACAATCGAATGGATCTACATGGGATTTGGGTGCCAATGGCGCTGACATCGCCTTCATCAAGGCAATCATCAATGCGATGAGTTCGCAGTATAAAATCGACTTGAAGCGTGTCTATATGTCTGGTTTCTCCATGGGTGGTATGCTCACCTATTCTGTGGCAAACAACATGGCAGACCAGATCGCAGCTTGCGCTCCTGTCTCTGGTTATCCAATCGGTGACTTGACAGCTAAGCCATCTCGTCCGATTCCTATCATCCATACCAATGGTGATGCCGATGATGTGGTACACTACGAACCTTGGAAGGGTACCTTCAACGGTATGTACCAAGAACAACAAGGTGCTTATGCACAGGCATCAGCTTGGGCAAAAGCAAACGGTTGTGACGACACTCCTGTCGAATCAGTTATTGACGGTGCTGCCACTCGCTACGTATGGAAGAACGGTAAGTGTGGCGTTGAGGTTTGCTTGAACAAGATCTATGGCAAAGGTCACTGGCCATCTAACGACAAGTACCATTCTGTTCGTGAAATCTGGAAATTCCTTCGTCGCTTCTCATTGGATTGTGGTTCTTCATCAGTAGAACCTGTTGAGCCAGAAGAGGTTGGTCCGTACAATGAAAAGCCAGCATCCATCCCTGGTAAGATCGAGGCTGAGGAGTATGACCTAGGCGGACAAGGCGTCTCTTACAATGATATGGATTCAGAAAACCGTGGCGAGGCCTTCCGTAACGACGGTGTGGATATTTACGCAGCTGCAACTGGCTATTCTATTGGTTACAACCAAGAAGGTGAATGGCTGAACTATACAGTTGATGTGAAAGAGACCTCCAAATATACGGTTTCCATCTCTGCTGCTACGGACAATGCAACAGCTTCCTTCCAACTCTTGATTGATGGGAAGGCAGTCACTGGCGAGATTTCCGCTCCTAATACAGGTAACTTTAAAGATTACAGAACTGTTATCACCCGCACAAGCGAGATCTCTGCTGGTCAACACACACTCCAGCTAAAGATCACTAGCAGTTGGCTTGATATCGACTACATGACGTTTGAGAAATACGAATCAAATGGTAATGACCCTTATGATGACAATGGTTGTGTGATTGGCAAGCGTGATGCAGTTGAGTTGGCATCTGTCTTCTCTTCCATCGTTCTAAGCAATGTGAACCCTAAAGTGAAACCAACCACCTACCACAATCCAATCATGACGCAACGTTATGGTGCAGACCCTTGTGCGATGGTTTACGGCGACTCAGTTTATATCTATATGACCCATGATATCTACGAGTACGATAGCAATGGTAAAATCAAGAAAAACGAATATGGTAAGATTACCGAGATTGTCTGTCTTTCCTCTGCCGATCTTGTAAACTGGACAGACCATGGGCCAATGAAGGTGGCAGGACAAGGAGGTATCTCCAAGGCAGGAAACTCATGGGCACCAACAGCTTGTCATGTGAAGATGAACGGCAAAGAGCGTTTCTTCTTGTACTTTGCTAATGGCGGTAATGGTATCTATGTTGTAGCTAGTGATACACCTTACGGACCATGGGAGGATGTGAAGAATGGACAAGGATTGATTACCCGTTCGATGCAGAACTGTAATGTAGATTGGTTGTTCGACCCAGCTGTTCTTGTAGATGATGATGGTACAGGTTACATCTATTTCGGTGGCGGTGTACCACAAGGACGCAATGCGGATCCTGGTACCGCCCGTGTTGCTAAGCTTGGCAAGGACTTCATCAGCATCGATGGTACCGCACAAACGTTGAATCCGCCTTACTTGTTCGAGGATGCAGGTATCAACAAGATTGGCAACAACTATGTTTACTCATATTGTACGAACTGGAACACAGGAGGCAACAACATCGGTATCAACAATGCAGTCATTGCCACAATGATTTCCACAAATCCGTTGAGAGGTTTCAATTTCGACCGCAAGGTGTTTGATAATCCATCCAGATGGCTGGGTGATAATGGTAACAACCACCACTCGTTCTTCAAGTTCAAGGACAAATGGTATATTACCTATCATAGTCAGTGGATACAGAACCAGATTGGTGTCGAGGGTGGATACCGTAGTTCACATGTTGATTATGCCAATGTGGATGAGTCAGCAGGAAAGATTCTTGGTGTAAATGCAGGAACTACGACAGGAGTTGATCAGGTTGTTCCTGTAGATGGAACCAAGAACATCCAAGCTGAGTGTTTCGCATGGCAGAGCGGAATTGAAGTAAACTATGTTGGCAAATCGACCAATATGGCTGTTAAAGGTAAGAATGGATCATGGATCGGTCTATGTGGAGTATTAGCTAAGGATGTAAATAAGTTTAAGGCACGTGTTTCTGCACCATGTGGAGGAGCCATCCGAATTTCGACGGGTTCTGCCGACGGTCCAGTTATCGGATACCTGAACATAGAGTCCAACACCTCATTTGAGGAGTTCACCTGTGATTTGACATCCGATATTCCAACAGCGAAAAACCTGTTCTTTACTTTCAGTGGAGAGTTGACGTTTGATTCATGGAATATGTTCTATGAAGAATCATCCAGCAACAGAGAAGTAGAAGACGCTACCGCTATGCTGTCGGTGGTACCAAATCCAGCCAAGGATGTTGTTACAGTAAGCGGATTGAATGTAGGTGAGATTGTCACCATCACATCAGCAACAGGAGTTGTAGAGAAGGTTTTCGTAGCCGAATCAGAGAATGCAGAAGTTGTTGTTTCAGACCTTTCCGCAGGCGTTTATTTCATCTCGAATGGTGTCAATTTTGTTAAGTTGATTAAGTACTAAAATTTGAAATATTCAGTAAGAATAGCGATGGCAATTATGTCATCGCTATTTTTTTTGATGATAGGAAATTGATTGACAAAGCAAACCTCAGTCTAAAAGGCTGTAACAAATATAGCCCAGGGCAACGCCCTGTGGTTCATGGTACAGAAAAAATTTCATAGTGTAGTTATAAGAATCCTGACAAGCCTAATCACTGCTTGTTTATTGCACCATCCAAACAAGTGCTGTTGATTTCATAAAATAAAGTTTTGCCTCCGAATAATTTTCTGTAAATTTGACACTCGAAAAATGATATCTGTAATGGAAAATAAAGAATTAGCAATCATCCAAAACAAAATATTGGTGATTCGTAACCAGCAGGTTATGTTAGACCGAGACATTGCTGAACTGTATGGTGTGGAGACGAAA
>JBGUIU010000353.1:0-2017 GCA_045113275.1 Paludibacteraceae bacterium | reverse complement strand
ACCTGACTTTCGAGGTTAAGGTAGAAAAAATAGTGCTAAGCCATGGGCTAAAACCTATGACTTAGCATTTTTTGAATATCTGTGTTCGTGAGAAAATACGATGTCAGTGGCAGCATAGTTTTGCCGGATAGAGTTTTTATGAATACACTGTTGCGTGCAAGATTCATATACTTTCGATCAGAGATCTTCGCTACTCTATAATCTCTGATGAACGTAAAAATGTCTTCTGAACAGAATTCATTTTTGAGTATCTTGAACTGGAGAAGTCTTGTGAGTAAAACTGCCAGGTAGCATATCAGGAAATGTCCTGTTATTGTTTCTTCCTTCTGCAGATATACCGGACGTGCATCCAGTTCGGATTTCATTATCCTGAATGATTCTTCGATCCGCCAGAGATTATGATAAGCTTTGTATATTTCCTGGTCAGACATCTTTAATTCTGAAGTGACCAGCATGTTGTATCCGGCGAGCTTGCGTGCATTTTCGATAGCTTCATCATTCATCGTTACTTTGACCTTACCATCGGTTTCTTTGCCTTTTTTATCTGCAGGAACAAAGTTCACGAACTTGGCACATTCACCATACTCAGATTTTTTTGCCTGAGAAGCTTTAAGGGAATGAGCTTTGTCAACGAGTTTGTTGATCTCATAAAGCTGCTTTTTTGCAAGAGTGGGATTATAGGTCACGACTCTTTTTTCTGTGAGTTTTACTTTCTTCTTGCGACCATTCCCACTTTCAATCTCATACTCAAAATCATCAATGCATTCTTTTATCTTGTATAATACATCACCGTTACTGTTTTTTACTGTCCTGTAATCGTTAGGTAAAAGAACCCAGACTTTCTCAACCTCGGAGAGCATCTTTACTGACTTGGAGAAGATATATCCATCCCCATTCTTTAGTGCGTGCATTATGTTGTTACCGCAGTTAAGTCCTTTGTCTGCTACCTGGATAGTTCTGCCGGTAATGTTATTGCGTACTTTGAGTCCGTCAATGACATCGCGCATTATGGGTTTTTCACTTTCGTTCCCGGGATATAACTTCATTCCGATCGGTATCTGGTTAGCATCCAGCAGAAGACCAAGTCCGACGATAGGCTCATGACGGTTTTCTTTTGATGGTCCCTTTCTTCTGAAGTCATCTTCACGATCGATCTCAAAGTAGAAGTTGGTACAGTCGAAGTAAGTATGAGACGTATCGAACTTATACTTAAGGTTTATCTGATGATTATATATCTCGATGACTTTTTCGTATTCCATCCCAAGATAATCAAGCCCTGCATAGATCTGGTCGAGAGAAAAATCAGAAGTTTCAAAAAGTTTGGGAAGGACCTCATCATAAGTTTTTGATTTGGAACACGGATGAACGATACGTGAGTATATGAGGGAAGACATCATGTCATAAACGTTAAAACGGTAATCAGTCGCTGTCTGCATGATGTCGATATACTTCTTGGTACGAAGAGCGTCATTTATATTTTTGAGAGGAAAGTATCCCAGATATTTTTCCGGAGATTCATCAGAAATAGTTTTGATCTTATCAGCTGCTTTCTTCTCTGTTGATCTCCGGTTAAGTTCGTCTACTTCGAGCTGAAAATGAGAGAGAGGATCATCGATCCCGTTTTCCACGAGTTCATGTACATACCCGATGGGTTTGTAAGAACGGTGAGCCCCGCCTTTGCGCTGCGGATCATAATAGCTCTCATAGATCTGAAGATAAGTACCTTTTTTGTTGTTTGTTTTCTTTAAGAAATAAGCCATGATAACCACCCTTTTCTATTATAGCACTATAGCACTATATATGCAATGGCAAAATAAAACTTTTGTCAAGATTTTTTAAGCAACAAAAAAGCCAGCAATCATGCTGACTCGAGAGGGTTTCGATATGATCAAAGTCCTAAAGAATTATAGTGCTAAATCCGAAAGACGGGTCCTGGTCCTCGACACATAATTCATACGGAAGGCAATGACGATGACTATCGTCACCAGCATGCCCATTATCTCATAATCGATATTAT
>JBGUIU010000352.1:0-46480 GCA_045113275.1 Paludibacteraceae bacterium | reverse complement strand
GAAATGCGATGGACGGTATTGGAACCCCGGAGGGGTGATACAAAACAATAACACACATCACATATGTGGTATGACATGGTGAAAATTTAAGTCGCTTCGCGAGAAATCTCACAAATCGATTCAAATCATACAAATCTATTGGAGTAAATGCAATGTATTGCGTCTGCAAAAGGGGGGATAAATCGGTCAAAAAGAATGTGACAAAATTTCAATCCTCAACTATTCTTGGTAGATGTTTTTTTCCTATTTTTGTAATGGAATAACTAACCATTAAAAAGAAACGTATATGAAAAATATATTGATGTACATAACCGCACTATTGTTAATCCTTTTTACGACAACTCTCACAAGTTGTGACATTGAAGAAGATGAGGAAGTGACAGAACCAATTTCAACTGATAAGTTATAAACCATGGAAGAGCATGTAAAGCCCAACTCATTGAAGGCTTGGTTCTTAGCATCTCGTCCTAAAACATGGGCGGCTGCCATTGCACCTGTTATTGTGGGTTCGGCATTGGCCTATCATCACCACTCATTTAAACCGATTGCAGCTCTATGCTGTTTGTTGTTTGCGGTGGCTATGCAAATCGCTGCCAATCTCATCAACGACCTTTATGATTTTCTAAAAGGAAGCGACAGAGAAGACCGTTTAGGTCCGCTTCGTGCTACCGCACAAGGCTGGATCCTCCCCTCTGCCATGAAAAAGGGCATCATCGCTGTCATCGCCTTGGGGTGCATCTGCGGTAGTGTACTCATCTACTACGCTGGCTGGCAGATGATCTTTGTGGGATTATTCTGCGTCGTCTTTGCCTACCTATACACCTCTGGTCCGTTCCCTCTTGCCTACAATGGTCTGGGGGATATCGCGGTCATCCTCTTCTTCGGATTGATCGCCGTAGGATTCACTGCTTATGTCCAAGTATGTCAGTGGGACCGTAGTTTTATCCTCTGCGGCTTGGCTACTGGATTGGTTGTCAATACCCTTTTAGTCCTAAATAACTATAGGGATCGGGAACAAGATGAGCTATCAGGCAAACGCACTTCTGTCGTGCTTCTTGGGGAACGCTTCGGACGATACCTATATCTCCTGATGGGTATCCTCGCTGTTATCCTTATCACAAAATATGTCTTCAACTTCTCATACATCAAGTTCCCACAGCTATTAGGCTCCTTGGTGAATACAGATAGTATCCTGCCTACGATAGCTAAATTTGCGACCTTCCCTATTCTTATCTGCATATATCTAATTCCTCACGTGAATACATGGTTGAAGATATGCGAGATACGAAGTGGAGAGAGACTAAATTCAATGATTGGTGAGACCTCTCGCAACATGATTTTGTTTGCGGCAACTCTTACCATCACTCTATGTTTACACTAATGGTGAACGCTATACTTTCACCGTTTTAATTATATTATAAATTGTGGGTAGATAAACATTTCGGTGCTTTGGGAATTTCTTTCGATATATTGCGATAGAGACGATTGCACATCGTCTCTACAAAAAGGAAATCGAAATAAATTCTAAAAATCCATAAAATGAATGTTTAGAACCCATCTTAAACAATACTGCTATGACTGTTAATATTCCAAAACTAAAGTACACAGAGTCTAACAACTTCTTCTTAATGGCAGGTCCATGTGTAATCGAAGGAGAAGAGATGGCTTTCCAAATCGCAGAACATATCGTTTCGCTTTCAAATAAATACTCTATTCCGTATATCTTCAAAGGATCCTATCGCAAGGCTAATCGGTCTAAGATCGATTCATTCACGGGTATCGGAGACCTTAAGGCACTAAAGATTCTGAAAAAGATCGGTGAGACATTTGATATCCCTGTCGTGACAGATATCCACGGTCCTGAAGAGGCTGAATTGGCTGCTGAGTATGTGGATATTCTGCAGATCCCTGCATTCCTATGCAGACAAACCGACCTGCTTGTTGCTGCTGCAAAGACAGGTAAAGTCATAAACATAAAGAAAGGCCAGTTCCTCTCACCTGCTGCAATGTCTTTTGCGGCACAGAAGGTACGTAACTGCGGTAATAACAATGTCATATTGACAGATCGTGGAACCTCTTTTGGCTATCAGGACCTGATTGTAGATTTCAGAAGCATCCCTACTATGCAGAAGATCGGTTGCCCAGCTGTTCTAGACTGTACGCACTCACTTCAACAGCCTAATCAACTTTCTGGTGTCTCAGGAGGTGATCCAGAGATGATTGAAACCATTGCAAAGGCTGGCGTGGCAGCAGGAGCCGATGGCTTGTTTATTGAAACACATTTCGACCCTGCTCATGCAAAATCTGACGGAGCAAACATGCTTCGATTAGACCAATTGGATGGACTTCTTCAGAAGCTTGTCAGAATAAGAAAAGCAATCTTAGACTAATTGTACTATATCCATCCGTATTAACTCACTTAGGCACTCCTCTTGAGATGAAAAAAACATTTATCACAAAGATCCCAGACCAACCGGGTTCGTTCCTAAAAACAGTGAAGATCATCTCCTCGCTGGGACTGAATATCACAAGAGTCAGCTACAACAACTCAATCGATACACATACGTTATTTGTTGAGGTGGCTGGCGACGAGCAAAACATCGCAACTGCCTATGAGATATTACAAAAGGATGGCTTCCTATTTGAAAAGGATGATGCCAACGTTATTCTGATGGAGTTCAAACTGCAAGATCAACCAGGTATCTTATTACCCATCTTGGAATTGATTCATCAGTACAACTTCAATATACCGTACATCAGTTCGCAGGAGAATAATACTGATTATCAGTATTTTAAAATGGCTCTATATATTGAAGATGCCCAAAAGGTGGATGAGTTCTTGAAACAGGTCACTCAGCTATGTGAAGTAAGAATCATCACCTACGATAAGACAGAAAAAAATCTGGATAACACGGTCTTCTATCTCTCATTCGCTAACGGAGCATCGAAGAAGCTGGATCTGGATAAAGATAAATTCAACGATCTGATATCCAACTCTAATCTGATTATGCAGATCTTGGATGAGAGGAATGAAAGTCCCTATAAAACATTCGAATACATTGCCAAATTTGCTGATTTATTGAGTAAATATAAAGGTCTCAACTTCAATCCCCGCATAAGCGAGAAGAAGTTCCCTCACTATACGATTCACTGTATCGAACCAGAGTGCGGGTCCAATATCTATATCATCGAAAACAAGCAAGGTCTCGTTTTTATTGATAGTGGCTTTGCCCTTTACAAAGAAGAGATGACTAAGTTGTTGTCGGTTATGTTCAAGCATTTCTCCACATTGAAGAAGGCGTTGATCATCACACATCCAGATATTGATCACTTAGGCTTGACGTCGTTGTTTGATTCCATCTATGTGAACGCAAAGACCTATGAAAATTTCAAGTTGGAGAATGAACAGAAACTAAACTTCCGAGAACAATACCGTCACCATGAACCTTATGTGAAGATCAGCAAGATATTATCTAAATATCAGCCACCGCAGATGAATCATCTTATCATGGTCAAGAGTGGTGATGAAATGACAGATGATTGTCCGGTTCAGACAATCAACGGACTTGATTTCCGTTTTTATGATGGAAATGGCGGACACAGTGTCGGTGAGATGCTTATCACCTTGGATGATATTGTATTTACAGGAGATATTCTGGTGAACCCTCAGGGGTATACCCAAGAGCAAAAAGAGTTTAACCTTCTTGCTCCTTATCTTATGTCCAGTGTCAACATGAACTCTGAGCTGGCCAAAAAAGAAAGAATAGAATTAGAAGAGCGATTCTCTTCCAATTCTATTCTATGTTACGGACATGGAGCGCCCTCTTGGTAATTACATATTTTCCAATGCAGTAGCTAATTGATCAGGACATGAAGTACCTCGTCCGCCACAATCTATTCCTTTTAATCTAGAAATAACATCTTCCACTTTCATACCCTGTACCAGCTTGGCAATTCCCTGCGTATTACCATGACATCCCCCTAAAAATTGAACATTTTTTACAACACCGTCCTCAACTGCTACGTTGATAAATTTTGAACAAGTGCCCACACACTGATGTGTTTTCTTTACTTCCATCTTACTTATATGATTATTCAATTAAACAATTCAACTTATCACACTTATCTGTATTACCGTATTACTATATTATCATATTACTAATCATACGATTAATCTTCACTACCTGTGATTCTCAACTCTTCTTTGTCCTCTTTCTTAAAGGAGATGCGAGCAAACGGATTCTTCAGATGAGTACCAAAATCAGGCATAGCCCAACCGAAGCCGACAGCAGCGCATTCGACGCTCAACAGGTGAGTTTTGATTTCGAACAATGTGAAGAACTTAGGTGTTATATAGAATCTTGAAACCAGTTTCGTGTACAAACGGTTTTCAATTCGATTGGAGTTTTTGTTTCCGAGCTGATTGTATTCAGGCACTTTGACTTTATTAAAACAATAAACACCCACATGAAGACCTACATTTGCACGAGGGGACATTGTAATCTCATTAGCCAAGGATACACCAGCACGAATCTTATTAGGAAGGTAATCTTCCTCAATAAAGTTATAACGGACATTAGTCGTTCGTTGTGTACCATCATACACACCATTGTAGAAACCTTCGGCAGCTAATCCCAAACGATAGGCATTAGACAATGGAAGATAGACACCGACTGATAATGTTCCATTATGATAAAAATGATCTGCTTTTTCTAGTTTATTAGCCCCTAATACACCATACACCTCCAACGCAAGAATACGTTTTACCGGACGCGCCTTATGTTTGATAGGTAACGGCCAAACATTCGGTGTATATTTAAGACCTAAGAAGACGTCAGAGAACAATGTATTTTTAGTGTTTCGTCCCACATGACAATCATGTAATACCATGACATTACCACCCAAACATATCATCCACTGAGCCAAAGGACGTCCATAACGCGTGGATAGTGCAATATCCATATTGAGTCCGCCCACCAAGGTACCCGTTAAAGGGAAATAATGATTCTCATCCTCTGCACTCGGAATCTGACCAGCCAGACCAGCACCCCATTTAAGATTTAAGGCAAAACCATTCGTATGCACAATTGGATAATGGAAATAAGTTACCACAGGCAATGCACAACGCGTATAGGTTGAGTCATTTAGATGATGACATCCTATTGAAAAACCGACTGTAGGGAAATTGAAGGTATATTCCCAGTTATGATTTCCCAATAAAGGCAACTCCATGGCAAACTCGCCACCCACACTGTTACCTTCAGAATTGAGGATCCATCCATAATGGCCCTCTCCCTTCACTCTAAATATAGTATTTTGCTGTGCTTCAAGATGCATGAAGCTTAGGAAAAACAACAAAATTAATCCACCTAATTTTTTCTCACAATTTTTCATTCTTCGCCTAAATTAATCATCCAATCGTGTACACTCTCTCCATTATTTATCTAATCATGAATAAGTAATCGGTGCAAACTTACATAATTTTTTTTGTAACTTTGCATCAAAACAGAAGACAATGCGTAATTTTATTATTTTTTCGCTACTTTTTTTAGGGTGCAAAATTAGCTTAGCACAAAATCATGCAATGGATGATTTTGTCAATTCCGATAACCTGACTCAAGCAAGTATTGGTTTTCTTATGCGTGATCTTGAAACCGGTAAAACGGTGGCTTCTTACCAGCCAAAGATCTGTCGAAATCCTGCATCAGTCACAAAACTTATTACCACAGCGACTGCGATGGAGCTACTGACAGACACCTTTCGATTCCATACCGACCTGGAGATGAGTGGAGAGATAAAGGATTCAGTCCTTTACGGTAATCTCTATATCCGAGGAGGTGGTGATCCTTCATTAGAATCCTATAATAACCCAGTTAAGAATCAGTTTTACGAAAAAATAATTGACACCATATCTTTGTTAGGCATAAAAAGAATACAAGGGGCAATCATAGGTGATCCTTCGATTTTCCGTGAAGATGGAGCTCCTATGAATTGGCTTGTCGAAGATGTAGGCTCCTCCTATTCCCCTACTCCATCAGGACTTTCGGCGCATGATAATCTCCTCAGCTTTGTCATCACCTCCGATACCACAGGATTCTCACTGAGCAAGGTTTCACCTCACACACGTTTGTTCCAACCTAAATTTGAACTCACACAAAATAAAAAGATGGAACCAGGATGGCGATTCACTAAGACAGATTTCTCATGGCAACCCATCATACGAGGGAACCTGCCCATGGGAATATGTCAATACCTCAAAACAGAGCTATCCGAACCTGCCATGCTTATAGCCGATTCAATTCGTAATAGATTGATTGCAAATGGAATAGCGGTTGATTCAGCCGCAACCACTACACGGTGGACACCCTCTGATCCTATTCGCACGGTGATCTACTCATACCGTTCCGCACCGTTGAAAGATATCATACGGTTGACGAACCATAAAAGTATCAACCTCTATGCTGAGAATATCTTTATGATATTATCAAGAACAAAAGACTCAACAGCTACATGTACGAGTTGGACATCAGCCAATGTCATCTCTAAATTCTGGAAAAGCAAGGGCATAGATAGTAATAAGATATTCCAAGTAGATGGTTCAGGTATGTCAATGAAGAATGCCATCTCACCACAATTCATGGTAGAGATGCTCACATACATGTACAAAGAGAGTAAATACTCAAAATCATTTATTGCCACATTGCCTACTGCGGGACGAAACGGAACAGTTGCTTCTTTTATGAAGGAGACTAAACTAGAAGGAAAAGCCCACATAAAAAGTGGAAGTATGGAACGAGTTCAAAATTTTGCAGGATACATAAATGCCAATAATAAATGGTATGCCTTTTCGATCATGGTTTCCAACTTCACAGGAGCAAGAGCAGCGGTGAAGAAGCAGATCTCAACCCTGTTGAATGCCTTGATTGTCAGTGATGGTCAGCTGATTAAGCAACCATAGCTTACATGCCACAATGATCTGTATTCCGCTACTAGAAGAGGAAGAGAACATCGTCTATAGGTTCTGTTTCCCCTCCGTATGAAACTGAAATACAATCTTTGTTAAATTTTATTATCCTAAACCATAATTCTTGCGAAAAATAAAGATATTTAGTATTTTTGCGCATAATAAAAACGATCGTTCAAATTAATCTAACAGCTATGTCGCTAAAGAAAATAATATATTTACTGATTATTTGTACCTCTATTATCAATGTATCATGTGGTGATGATGAAAAGACTGATTTATTGTTGAATGAAGATGATCCAAGAATCCGTTCAGTTGTCTTTGCAAATCTATCATCTCCTCAATTTGTCATCAATGATACTGAAGCCTATATCTATAACTATGATTCACTGACCTATGGGATCGACCTGACCAAGGTTAAGGTTTACTTCTATGGCTATACCTCCTCCCCATCTATCCTTTACAGATACGATGCTGTCTCTGCATGGCTTCCGTTCAAGAACGGATCTGCACTTGATATTTCAAAACCGTTTTATCTGCTTTGCACATCAGAAGATGGAATGCAAAACAAGACCTATCTATTCGAGGCAAGAGTTCACAAATATGATGTGAATGCCTTCACATGGAAGCAGATCGGTGATATAAACTTGACCTCTCCGGTAGTATCACAAAAATCCATTGTTTATGATAATAAATATCAGTGGTTCTGCCGTACTTCTGACGGGGAGAATTATCAGTTTGTCTCCACTAAAGAAAATGAGTGGACGATGAAGAAACTTGATAAGCAGAACTATCAGTGGGAGACATTAGTTTTGTTCTCTGACTCATTATGGGTTCAGGATGAAGAGGGCGTTATCTACACCTCTCCTGTTTCAAAATTCAACTTCCAACAGCGGTCTGGAGCTGTCAAGATTGATCGACTCTTATTCGAATTGGACAATAAACTGTGGGCAATAGCCGATAATAAAATATATACCCTCTATAAAGACAGTGCCGATTTCTCTGTTAAGAATGAGTTGCCAAGTGATTTCTCTGTAGAAAACATCACGACGTTTACCGCTAATTCGGGCTTTACTCAGCTGGGATATATCTATGCTACACAAAAAGATAAAGGTGCGATATGGACACTAGATTATAATGGCAACTTATTGCAGCTTGTTTCATCTGGTGCTACCATCCCTTACTTGATAAACCCAATGGTGTATATCTACGATAAAACATTAGGAATAGTAGGTGGTAAGCTTAAAGATGGTACCTATTCAAATGAATGTTATGCTTCATACGATAGTGGAAAGACATGGAGCATTGATTGGCACAAGGAATTAAACTCAGACATAAAAGGTATAAACAATGCTGGGGTCTTTGCTTATTCAAGTCTTGGTGAGCTAGTCATTATCGGTGGAAACATCGAAGAAGAACCTTCTCCAATCATTTGGAAGGGAGTGTTAAATAAATTAATTGCGGACGAACTTAATTACAAATAATATGCGAAAGATTATTGGTGTCGGAGAGACAGTTTTTGATATTATTTTCAAAGACAACCAACCCATCAGTGCCAAACCAGGTGGGTCCGTATATAATGCGCTGATCTCCCTCGGAAGACTTAATCTTCAACCCATTTTCATTAGTGAAATTGGCGACGACCGAATTGGGGAAATCATAAAGAGTTTCTTGGATGAGAATCAAATAGAAACAAAATATATTTATTCTTACGATAGAGGCAAAACACCGCTTGCGCTTGCATTCTTGGACGAAAAGCAGAATGCTGATTATCTTTTCTACAAAGATTATCCTGCTGATCGTCTGGATTATATCATGCCAAGAATTGACCCAGATGATATCATCATCATCGGTTCCTATTTCGCATTGAATCCAGTTCTACATGATCGTCTCGTGGATCTTCTGAACTTTGCGCAAGAACGAAGAGCTATCATCTACTACGATGTTAACTTCCGTAAATCACACATCAATGATGTAGGTCACCTGATGCCGACGATCTTGGATAACTTCGAATACGCAGATATCATCAAAGGCTCAGAAGAAGATTTCATGAATATCTATGGCGAAGATGATCCTCCACAAATCTATAAGGATCATATAAGCTTTTATTCTAAAAACTTCATCTACACGATGGGAGAAAAGGGTGCTCGACTCTTTGGTCCTAATAACTTAGATAAACAGTATGCAAGCAAGACAATTGTACCTAAAAGTACGGTTGGAGCAGGCGATAATTTTAATGCTGGAATCATCTTTGGACTCATAAAGGAGAATGTCACCCGCGAAGAACTCGTTGGCGGTATCGCTCAAGAGAAATGGGACAGAATCATCAATTATGCAATTGAATTCTCATCCTATGTCTGCACAACATTAGACAACTATATATCAAAAGAGTTCGCTGAGAAATTTATGTAATCAACAAGCATAAAAAAACGGGTGTATCATCATGAGGATTATAAATACCTACATTTTGATACACCCGTTTCGTCTATACCAATCACATATTGGCAAATGACTTTAATAGTTCAATCTCCTGTTTCCAGCGTGTCTCATCTGGTGTTTCCAAAATGAGCGGTATCTCATCAAAACGAGGATCCTGCATAATAAAACGGAAGGCATCTACGCCTATTTCTCCCTCACCAATGCATTCATGACGGTCCACTTTTGAACTTAATCCTTTCTTAGAGTCATTGATGTGCATGCCTCTTAGATAAGTGAATCCGACCACTTCATCAAATGTCTTCATCGTTTGCTGAAAAGCCTCTTCCGTCGTCAGATCATATCCCGCAGCAAAAGCGTGGCAGGTATCAATGCAGACCCCCACTCTATCTTTATCTTCCACAAGATCAATAATATACTTCAATTCTTCGAAGCGATTTCCGACGTTACTGCCCTGCCCTGCCGTATTCTCAATCACGGCACAAACGTCCTTGGTCTTATCCAATGTGATGTTGATTGATTCAGCAATACGTTTCAAGCACTCCTCCGTAGAGATCTCCTTCAACGAACTACCTGGATGAAAATTCAGCAATCGAAGACCTAACTGTTCGCATCGCTGCATCTCTTCCAAGAACGAAGCACGAGACTTCTCTAATCCCTCCTCCTGTGGATGTCCCAGATTAATCAAATAACTATCATGAGGGAGTATCTTATCCAGTCGGAAAGCATATTTCTCGCAATACTCTTTGAATAACTTTATACTCTGGTCAGATAGCGGTAGAGCATGCCACTGACGTTGATTCTTTGTGAATAAAGCAAAGGTTGTCGCCCCGATCTGCAACGCATTCAATGGAGCATTTTCAACCCCACCCGAACTACTAACATGAGCACCAATGTATTTCATATCTTTTTTTTACAAAAATACAAATAACCTAATAATAATTCAATCGCAAAAGAATATTTTCATTAACTTTGTAAGTTATTATAAACATATAAACTTATGAAATATCTGATAATATTAGGAGATGGTATGGCAGATGAGCCAATTCCTTCACTTGGGAACAAAACCATTTTGCAGGCAGCAAAAACTCCTACGATGGATAAACTGGCTAAGATGGGTCGAAACGGACTATTGGCCACTGTACCTGAAGGATTCCACCCTGGTAGCGAGATAGCCAATCTGACAGTTATGGGATATGATGTAGCGAAGGTGTTCGAAGGTCGAGGATCACTTGAAGCTGCCAGTATGGGCGTCGATATAGAGCCTGACGAGATGGCTATGCGCTGCAACATCATCTGCATCCAAGATGATAAAATCAAGAATCATTCTGCCGGACATATCAGCAATGAAGAAGCATACCAACTTATTGAGTATTTAAATGAGAAGTTAGGAAACGATGTAGTTCGTTTCTTCCCTGGTGTATCATATCGTCATCTGTTGAAAATTAAGCATGGAAATAAACATGTTCTGTGTACACCGCCTCATGATGTACCTGGCACTCCCTATAAAGATGTATTGGTGAAAGCCGCTTGTCCGGAGGCTGAATCGACAGCGAAACTGTTGAATGAGTTGATTCTCAAATCAATGGAGATACTACCCGAACATCCTGTAAATAAAAAACGTGTTGCCGAAGGAAAAGACCCAGCCAACAGTATCTGGCCATGGTCTGCAGGTTACAAACCCAACATGAAAACCTTGATGCAATTATACGGATTGAAAAACGGTGCAGTGATCTCTGCAGTTGATTTAATCAAGGGCATCGGTGTTTATGCCGGACTAAAATCCATTGAGGTGGAAGGAGCTACAGGTCTATATGACACCAACTACGAGGGGAAAGCTCAAGCTGCTATCGATGCATTGAAAGAAAACGATTTTGTTTATCTTCATATCGAGGCGAGTGACGAAGCTGGTCATGAGGGGAATGTGGAACTGAAACTAAAAACCGTGGAGTATCTGGAGAACCGTGTTGTAAAACCGATTTTCGAAGAAGTGTCTAAATGGACAGAACCTGTTACGATAGCAATCCTTCCAGATCATCCGACGCCATGTCGATTAAAGACACATATCTCAGCACCTATTCCGTTCCTGATCTACTACCCAGGCATCGAAGCCGACGAGGTGCAACAATATGATGAGGAATCAGCAAAGAAAGGAATATACGGTACATTAGAAGGAGATGAATTCATGAATGTACTGCTCAAAGCGAAGTAAGAAAGTGTAGTATAACATGTCCAAAGGAGAATGTCGCATATCGCGACATTCTCCTTTTTTTCTATATTTATGCATTATATTTCATAAAAAAACATATATTTGCTTGATTATTGACCACATGCGTTTGTCTAAACATTCTCAAACGAGATTATAAACAACATGATGCATAAACTATATAGCTTTATATTATTCGTTTTGGCAGCATTAACATGCTATGCAGACAATTGGAATATATACTGGCGTGAGGATTTCGGAGTAGTTGAAGATTCTGTTATCAAAGATTTCCCTGATCCATCCATGACAGTTCCCAATCATTTTTTTGATGCATGTGAATGGATATATGACGGTTCATATGGTATTGCAAATAGTACATGGTGGGCTTTTATCAGAAAAAAAGATTGTAACCCGAATGAAGCTTATAATTTCACAGCAGGAGGAGACCATACAAGGAACAAAAATGGTGCCATGCTGATTGTGAATGTTGGTGGGAAAGGGCACCAAGAACCTATATATGAACAGGAAATCAAGATAGATGTTTGTCCTTCAAGAACGAAATACAAGTTTAGTATTTATGCTGCATGTGTCTCCTTTTCATCTTATTATGATTTACTACTTTCGAATCTGACATTAAACATCCTGAATACCAAAGACCCAGATAATCCTGTTGTGATTAAAAGCATGGATACAGGAGATCTGCCTTTATGGGAGTTTAACAACAGTGAAAATGACAATCCTAATGGGATATATACCCACATAGAAAAAGAATGGGGAGAGTACAGCCTTGAGTTTGAAGCCAATTCTGGGGATGTCTTAAGGCTACAGGTGCTAAACAACTGTAAATCAGGAATTGGTAATGATTTTGTACTAGATGATATAACGCTCTATCGCTTGGATGACGTTGAAATCGCTGAACCGATCATTGATAGTAAGGTTTCTAACGAATTGATGTCTGATCATTCATGTGAGCCAGTGGCGGAGTATGAAATTAAAAATACAGAGATTAAGAGCGCATGGTGGAAGATCTATAATCAGATTTATTACCTATGGCAGGTTTCAAAAGACGATGGACTTACGTGGGAAAATTTAAAAAAGGAGAGCGGGATAGATGCCTATTCTATGTATCGCTATATAAATAAAACGACACCCAATGAAATATACAGACTAATTATCACAGGTGCGGAATACGGTGATGATGCAAGAAAAGAAGCGGAATATATTGGGAAAAACGGTGTACCATCAAACGGATGTGTATATTTTTCAATTTCCAGTACCATTGCCTCTGCTAAATACGAGGAACGAATTGCTCCAGTCGTCAAATTGGGTTTTGATGGTGATATAAATAAAAAAAACATATTCCCTAACGATTGCGATGATCCCAACGAGATACATTATCTCACAATGTCGCCAAGTGAATGGGACACTATAACACACGTGGAGCACTGGCAGTTTTCTTCTGATGGTGATATATGGTGGATGTTTGAACATGAAAAGGGATTTAATAAGAAAAGAGATTATGATCTTAATCGCGATGAAATTACCTATTACTTCCGCGTCGTAATTGCAAGAACACAAAGCGAAGCATCTGACATTGAAAGGTTTGGATATCTTATAGATGACGCTTGTAATAAATTTTACAGTATCACAGATACCATTACTATGGTGTGCAAAAAAAATTGCAAAAAGCCAGATTATTATATTATTGACAATACCTCTATATCTACTGATCGTGATGCTAGGACTGCCACTTACTATAATTGTCATAACAATCCATCCGTACATTTTATGGTAAGTCAAAGAAAAGATAATGAAGTCAATATTGATAGTCTTCATTGGTATGTAAAAAACATTCACGATCAAGAATGGACTCTTGTCCCAGATGCCAAAGAGGAACAATT
Organism: Paludibacteraceae bacterium; assembly: GCA_045113275.1. Classification (GTDB taxonomy): domain Bacteria; phylum Bacteroidota; class Bacteroidia; order Bacteroidales; family Paludibacteraceae; genus UBA1181. The sequence continues at coordinate 32,973 of JBGUIU010000352.1, read as the reverse complement.
CTCTACACAACTATACGATACCACACAAGTATTATTCCTTGCATGGAATGGTGAGTGTCAGTCAGATTCAATCATTTATAAGGTGCTTATATATGATTTGGAACCAGAACTGACCGTTGATGCTAACAAAATTTGTGAAGGGGATAAAATCACATTCTCCTCAATCGATAATTATCCAACGCGACCTGGATATGCTGTACTGGAAAGATCCGACGATGGAATCAATTACGAAAAAGTAAACGGTTATGACACCATCGGATCGTATCATAAGCAACCGTATATCCTTTCTGATTCTGTCACCATCACAGACGGAGATGTGTCAGAGGAAAAAACGTACTATTACCGTATCAAAACACGTGATTCGGAATTTTGCTCATGGGTCAATTCCAATGTGTTATCTGTTGATGTTCGGAAAAAACCTGAAATCTCATTAAAGGAACTTCCAGAGAAAATATGCGAAGGCGCAACAGTACAATTGGATGCCACCGGTCATCTCCGTACAAATAGTCGCTTTGCATGGCTACGGAACGGTGATACGCTCTCTACGACCGAAACACAGCTTGTGGACACACCACAAGACACAACCGTCTATGTGTTCGTTGTCGCCGATGAGATCTGCTCAGCGGTAACTGACACTGTAAAAACAATCGTTGTAACGTCGGAACCTCTCCTTCTGAGCATAGTCAAGGATAGTATATGTGAAGGAGAAGAAACAACACTCAATGTATCACGTGCTAATCATGATCAGCCATTGATTTGGGAATATGCGACAGATGCTTCGCCCACTTTTGTGGAAACAACATTCAATGATGAATCCCATACGGAGAAATTAACCGAATCCACCTACTTTAGAGTTAAAACAAAGGCGGATATATGTCCCGAAGTGTACTCCGAGTCAGTCTATGCCTACGTAGAGAAAAAGGCGGCTGTGGAGATTGACCGACTACCTGAAGTAATTTGCAAAGGTGTGGAGGTGATAATAGGTGCCCAGGTAACATTAGATTATACCATCAACTCATACAAGTGGATTGTGAACAACGATACTTTAGTGGATATGCATAAACTAATCTTCTCAGAAAGTCCACAGAGAGAAACATCATATAAATTAACCGTTTTTGGTGAGGTGTGTCCACCTATATCAGATAGCATACACATAACAGTCTCCGAAGAGCAAGATATTAACATCGATTTAGATAAAGATCATATTTGTGAAGGAGATGTTGTGACATTATCGGCTGAATACGATCATAACTCCGCCATTGTATTTCAACAAAGTTACGACAATGTAACATACGAGGAATTTACCCCTACCGATGCTATAGCTGAAGAGGTTTCCTATCCTGATAATGTGATTAAAGACAAACTTTCGTTTAAAATAATACCTCAAAAGGATGTTTTCTATAGGGTGAAAAGCGCTACAATCCTAGCATGTGCGTCCGAATTCTCATCTCCTGTTGAAATAAAAGTAGAAAAGCGGATAGAAGACTTATCCGTTGAAACCCCTCCATCAATTGTCTGTAAAGGGACATCTGTCACCTTAAAGGCTTCAGCTACGATAGATCCAACTATTCATTCCTTTACATGGTCAAAGAATGGTCAAATCATATCCTCATCACAGATGGAAACAAGTGATGTGGTTACAGAGGCATCCAACTATGAGTTTGTATTAAATGGTCAGTACTGTCCACCTATCAAAGAAACAGTGAGCATTGATGTCGATAAAACAGTTGATCCCGTAATAAGTGTAAACAGAGATAGTATCTGTGGAGGAGAAGAGGTAACACTCTCAACAAACGTACAGCAAGATGAAAATATGATATGGGAGGAATCTTATGACAATCAGCAGTTCCACCCTTTTACCCCCCTTTCACAAGGTGTTATTGCTCCGTTACAAAGCACCTACTATCGCATAGGTTACCATTCGCCATCCAACATTTGTCCACAGACCTTTTCCAATAGCGTATTGGTTCATGTGGATCAACCTGCTAATGTGGACTTCGACCCTATACCCACAATCATCTGCGAAGGCACAACAATACAATTAAATGCAAGTGTAACCACAATAGAGGAACGATCTTTCTCATGGAGTAAAGGTACTGAGATCTTATCAACCACCATGCTGTCACTATCTGATACGCCAACGCAATCAACCACGTATCAATTCACCATTCAAAATGGGAAGTGTCCTGACTATCAAAAAGAGTTCCAGGTTGAGTATGAGGAACAACCTGTTGTCTCTCTAACAATCACTCAATCAGGCGTATGTGAGGGAGATGAAATAACCCTAAGCGCAAAGACATCCAACTCAAAAGCGATTAGCTGGCAAGAAAAGACTGATGATGAGGAGACGTTCAGAACCATTCAGTCTCAGGGAGGTGAGGAACTAAAAATCACGGCGGAGAAATCAGCCAGCTATAGAGTCGTATCAACCGGCAGCTTAGTATGCACAGAAACCACTTCTACAATTGAACATATCGAGGTTGAGAAGAAGGCTGCTGCTGAGTTACCAGAAAAAATAACAATATGTCCTAAGGGAGAAGCCACACTTCTTCCTCAGTTTACAGGAAATCCTTCAAGCATCTCATGGTATATACGAGAAAAGGATGATGCGACTTTCTCGCACTACATCGACGACAAAACGAGTCTAACCGTATCACCGACTGTTCCTACCGAATACAAGTTAGAATATACCATGAAGTATTGTCCGATGCAAGAAGCCTATACCACCATTCTGATAGATGAAGATACTACCCTTGAAGCAATACCAGACGAAGTGATCTGTGCAGGAGAATCCGTACAACTCAAAACGACTGTCAATTACCCACAAACCATGGTATGGGAGGAGAAAGATGAGAAGACAAATCAATATAACATCATTGCAACCGGCACTGAAGAAATAACGGTCTCCCCCACTATTACATCAGAATACCGAGTGTCCAAGACTTCGGAGAACGGATGCACCATCCCGCCGATATACACCATGGTGACTGTTCATCAACCAGTAAATATTGACTTGGCGGACAAAACGATATGCAAGGGAGACTCTCTGACATTAACTATAAATGGAATAGATGATTATACTGAAATCAGCTGGACTATAGGGAATGCAGATAGTGTCATCGGTCAAGATGTATCATACATGGCATCACCCGAACAAACAACGGATTATCAAGTAATTGTTAAGAATGGAGCATGTCAAGGGATCGCCAAATCTACGGTGGTAGTATATAATCCACCGATCATTCTATCCTGCGAAGAACTCACACAGAACAGCTACCGTATTAACATAGATGCCGATCACTCCCCTATCTATCTTGACTATGATAACGGACAGGCGCCATCAACTTCAACTATTCTCACAAATATTATCTACGGGAAGACATATAACATAACCGCATACGATGAGATAGGATGTTCTTCAACTTATGCACTAAACGTGCCAGCCTACGATCTTTACATCCCAGAATACTTCATTGTAGAAAATAGCAACTGGAAGATCCTCAATCTAGATAAGTATGAAAATTCCACTTATCAATTGTACGATAGATTTGGTAAAAAACTCTTTGACGGAGTTGGAACAGACGAGGGCTGGAATGGAGAATACAATGGCAATCCAATGCCATCCACCGATTATTGGTATGTTGTGAATATACCAGAAATAGACCAACAATACAGAGGACACTTCACGTTAATCCGCGAAAAATAGAATCAGGTCAGCCTTAAATCTTCAAATCAACAGATTTATATAAAAAAATAGACCACTCTGCACGTAAATATGTAACCCTTATCACTATTATATGTTTAAATAATTGTAAATTTGTCGATGATATATATAATTACGAAGGTAAAACATATAGTATATGAAGATAATAGCAGTAGGTTGGAATTACGCCGAACATAATAAAGAACTTAATCGCATAAATATACCAGAGCATCCTGTTATTTTTATGAAACCCGAAACAGCACTTGTTCGGGATAATAAACCATTTTATCTCCCAAACTTTTCCAATCGCATAGAGTACGAAACAGAGATTATCCTTCGCATCTCTAAGATGGGTAAAAACATCTCTGCCAAATTCGCAGATCGTTACTATGATGCAATTGGTCTTGGTATTGATTTCACTGCCAGGGATTTACAAAATGAATTCAAAGCCAAAGGAGCCCCTTGGGAAATATGCAAAGGATTTGATAACTCAGCCCCTATCAGCAACTTCCTCCCCAAAGAAGAATTTGACATAAACAATCTAAATTTCTCCTTACATATAAATGGAGTAGAAGTTCAAAAAGGGAATACGAAAGACATGATATTCAAAGTTAACGATATAATTGCTTATATTAGTCAATTTTTTACACTGAAGACAGGCGATATCATCTTCACAGGAACACCTGTAGGAGTTGGCCCTGTAAAGATAGGCGATCATCTGGAGGGATATATCGAGCACAATAAAATGATAGACTTCTCCGTTTGTTAACTGTAACATTAATTAAACAAAATTAACACTATGAATAGGATTAAATTTCTAGTTATTGCCATATTAATAGGGTGTTTTTCTTCCATGCAATCCTACGCATACGAATTCAGTAGCAACTCTGTATTAGCTTCAGGGAAATGGGTAAAGATTCGCGTGAAGGAATCCGGAATATGCAAATTAACATTCGAGCAACTTACTCAGATGGGTTTCACTAATCCTTCAGAGATTAGAGTGTTCGGATACGGAGGTAATATGCTTAACGAAGACCTCAGTTCACCTAAAATTGATGACTTAAACGAAGTCCCTTTATATGAGGGGTATAATTACTTCCTTTTCTATGCGCAAGGTCCTATTCAATGGTATTACAATACTAATCGCAATAAGACGTACTATGACTTCACAATCAATCCCTATTCAGTTTTTGGCTACTATTTTATAACCGACAATGTAGGAACCAAAAAAAGAATTACCACAAAAGGTAGTGGGAAAGAATTGACGGAAGGCGAAAAAAACATTGTGGATCTCCATAATTACATGGATATAAGATACCGCAAGATAGAAGAATTCAACCTTGTATCTTCTGGAAAGAAATGGTATGGAGATAAGATTCTTTCAGAAAATAGTTCGAACTTTAGATTAAGTTTTCCTGATGTTGATACAACAGAAACAACTACTCTGTATTTAAACTGCACAGGATCAGCTAATTCCAGTTCATCGATTGCTGTGACAACCCATATTGGAGATAGTGTATTGAACGACAATATCTCTATTCCTTTATGTTCACAACATGTGATTGCCAACGAGAAATCATTACTTCAAACCTGCAAATCGTCTAATGGCCAGATAAGTATCTCCTTAACCTATCATGGTTCTAACAAAGCTCATTATGCAACGGTTGATCGCATCATAGCTACAACGTATAGGAAATTGAGTATGAATGGTGCTGGTACGTTATTTTTCAGGAATCCCAAAGCAATCTACTCAAATGATGAATATATCTTTCATGTAGAGGGATGTACTTCCAACCACCAGATATGGAATCTGAAAAATCCACAGTCTCCCGTATTGGAGAAAACGGAACTGAATGGATCAGTATTAAGTTTCTCAAGCACACCTCTGGATAATACACCTACCGAATATGTTGCAGTCAACGTATTAAATCCTGATTATATTACCGCTGAATATGTCGGAGCAGTAGCGAACCAAAACTTACATGCAAGTGCTCCAGCCGATATGGTTATCATTACCCATCCCGACTTTTTAGAGGGAGCACAGCAAATCGCCGCTCTTCATCTACAATATGACAATATGAATACACATATTATCATTCCAGAGCAGATATACAATGAGTTCTCTTCCGGTACACCAGACCCAACTGCCATTCGATGGTATATGAAGAAGTTGTACGAGGAAAATGATCATCAACCTTTTTATTTACTGCTGATAGGTGACGGATGTTATGACAACAGAGGATTGCTAACCGCATTAAATGGAACAAAAGTAAACAACTATATCATCACATATCAGGGAGGAAGTTCCACTGATGCTGCTTCTTCTTATACATCCGACGATTATTTCTGTTTCCTTGAGGATAACGAAATAAACAGAGGAAGAGTTGGCAATGCCACGATGGATATATCGGTGGGTCGAATCCCTTGTCAAAGCATGACTCAGCTGAATGGTGTCATCAATAAGATAAAGGCACACATGGAGAACAACAATTTTGGAAAATGGAAAAACAAAATTGTCTTGTTAGCTGATGATAACGAGGAATCCAACTCATATCAAAGGTTCTGTGAATATTCGGATAACTTAGCTAAGAAGGTGCAGATATACAATCCGGATATGGATGTGAAGAAGATCTATCTCGATGCCTATACACGTACAACGGGATCAAATGGTAGTCGCTACTATGATGTAGAAAAGATTATTGAAGAAGAGATTGAGAATGGTGTCATGTTCTTTAACTATGTCGGACATAGTAGTAAGATTGGTTTCTCTGCAGAACATGTCTTTACACAAAACAAAGCAGGATCAATCTTCAACAAGAACTGTGGATTCTGGTTCACTGCCAGCTGTGAATTCTCACAATACGATGATTTGGATCACTCAGGAGGAGAAGACTTGCTTCTTAACCCTAATGGTGGTGCTTTAACCCTAATCAGTTCATCACGCGTTGTCTTTGACAATAAAAATGATAATCTCAACCAAGCACTATTCACTCATCTGTTTGAGAGAGATATGGATAGTATGCCGCTACGTATTGGCGATGTGGTTCGATTAACCAAATGTCAATTGCAGAATGACTCCAATAAGTTGGCGTTCCACCTACTGGGAGATCCAGCGCTACGTCTCAATTACCCAGCTAATCATGTATTAACAGATTCAATTGTTGAGATTGGAGGAGAACAATGTGATACGCTTAAAGCTCTTTCTGAAATTCAGGTGTACGGTCATATCACCGATAATAATTATAACAATATGAATGACTTTAACGGTACCTTGTTCATCACATTGTATGATAAGGAGGTTACACTTTATACTAAAGCAAATATCTATACAGAGAAGGAAGATATCATAAAAAATAGACATGAGTATAAAGACCGTCCAAACGTACTATTCTCCGGACAAGTTGACGTGATCGATGGTAATTATACCTTCTGTTTCAAATTACCAAAAGACATCAATTATAATTTTGGCAACGGACGTCTGGCATACTATGCTTATGATGAAGGAAACAAATATGAGGCACAAGGATCATATGAAGATTTCATCATCGGAGGAAGTAGCAAGATTGTCGATAATGATACAGAAGGTCCGATTCTACAACTGTTCATGAACACAGAAAATTTTGTGTCTGGTTCAACAGTCAATACTTCCCCTGTGTTTTTTGCCAAAGTGTATGATGAGAATGGTATCAATGCCTCAGGCGTAGGAATCGGACATGATATCACCCTGACAATCAACGGAAGCACCACGCCAATCGTTTTAAATAACTACTTCTCCTATTCAAAAGGTAGCTATAGGAACGGAACAATCTGCTATCAGCTAAATGATTTGCCAGATGGAGAATACACGATTACGCTCAAAATATGGGATTTGCTAAATAATTCAAGTACAAGCAGTATAAACTTTGTTGTTGATCATGATTATGAAGTTGAAATCACAGAGTTGATTGTCTATCCTAATCCTGCCAAAGATCATATCAGCTTGCAGTTAATAAACAACGAACCCCTTACGGTACAATCCTTTAGACTCCTACTATACAACATCTACGGTAAGATTGTATATGAGTCTGATGAGATACAGGCTAAAACAGATGGTACATTGACGTGGACATGGGATTTATGCGATGCCAATGGAAATAGAGTTGCGCCTGGATGCTACATCGGTAGAGCCGAAGTCAAAACAGACGATAAAAAATATAAGGGTAAATCGAAAAAAATTATCATATTACCACAATAAAAATTTGTTAAATTAGTTTTCTATTTAGTAACTTTGCGGACAGAATGAGTAGAATACTTAGATCCGTTGAAATATATATATTAAAATGAGAAAGAATAAAATTAAAGTTATCACCTTAGCAACATTGCTACTTACAGGTTTTACCACTGCAACAGCAGTTAGCGTAGATAAAAATGGTGGCGTAACTGGTGAAGGAGGAGAAAATTACAATCCATTACAGACAGCTATTCCTTCCCTTTCAATAGCGCCTGATGCAGTAGGCGGAGGTATGGGAGATGTTGGAGCAGCTACAGCACCTGATTATAACTCACAACATTGGAATCCAGCTAAATATGCATTATCACAAAGTCGTGGAGGTGTTGGGTTATCTTATACTCCATGGTTAAGAAAAATCGTTGATGATATTGATTTGGTATATCTAGCAGGTTTCTATAAGCCAACTGATCGTACAGCAATTGGAGCATCATTCCGTTATTTCAACATGGGTAAAATCAATTTGACGGGTGAACGAGATGCATCAGGAAATCCACAAGATTTGGGTGTTGCACAACCATACGAAATGGCTTTCGATGCAAGTTTCTCTATGCTTTTGTCTGAATATTGGTCAGCCGGTGTTGCTTTACGTTTTATCTATTCAGATTTGTTCAATGGAATGAACGATGAAGATGAGTACTCAAAAGCAAAGGCATTTGGCGCTGATATCGCTTTCGCATATCGTAAACCTGTACAGATTAACGAGCATGAGTCAACAGTAGGATTTGGTGTTGCTATTACCAACATAGGTAACAAGGTATCTTACGACAAAGATGCTTCTCAACAATTCATCCCTACAAACTTCAGAATTGGAGGTAGCTTCGAATATGCATTCGATGATTTCAATCGATTGGGCTTTGCATTGGATTTGAACAAGCTATTGGTTCCAACGCCTTATGGTTCTCGTTCTAACTATGAAACTGACGAGGAATATCAAGAAGCAAAAAACAAATATGAAGAGTGCAGCTCTATCGGAGGTATCTTCCGTTCATTAGGCGATGCTCCTGGCGGTTTCAAAGAAGAGTTGAAAGAGTTCAACATTTCAATGGGATTGGAATACTCATACAACCGTAAGTTCATGGTTCGTGGAGGTTACTTCAACGAAAGTGCAGACAAAGGTAACAGAAAATATTTCTCTGTAGGTGCCGGATTCCACTTGATGATCTTCGAATTGAATGCTGCGTACTTAATTTCCATCGCACAAACGAACCCATTGGATAGAACATTAAGATTCTCTCTTGGATTTGATTTAGGAGGTATCAAGACATTGTTTGGTTCGAACGAAGCAGAAACATCTGAGGATTAAGAAATAATGATTGAATAATATAATGATGGGGTCACCAAATGTAACCCCATCATTTTTGATTTTTTTATAAAATGAAGTTTAGAGTCGGACAAGGATTTGATGTTCACGCATTTGCAGAAAATAGAGAGCTATGGTTAGGCGGTATATTAATACCAAGTGACAAAGGATTATTAGGTCATTCAGATGCAGATGTGCTTATTCATGCAATTTGTGACGCACTCTTGGGCGCAGCCCACATGCGTGATATTGGATACCACTTCCCTGATACATCCAACGATTTTAAAAATATAGACAGTAAAATCTTACTAAGAGAAACGATAAAACTCATAAAATCCAAAGGATACAGTATCGGGAACATTGACTCAATTATATGTGCACAAGCCCCAAAACTAAGTCCATATATCGAAAAGATGGAAGAATGTTTATCTGAAGTCATGGGAATTGATCGAGAACAGATAAGCATCAAAGCCACCACAACCGAGAAACTTGGATTTGTAGGAAGGAAAGAGGGAATCGCCGCATATGCTACAGTTTTAATTAATAAAGAATAGGAACAAGAAAGATGCTGACATTATTCATAAAAGGATTAATTATTGGAGCAATCGTGTCAGCACCGATTGGCCCTATCGGCATATTGTGTATTCAGCGAACATTAAATGGGGGAAGAAGAAGAGGAATCGCCACAGCATTAGGGGCTTCTGCTTCTGATTTATTGTATGCCTGCATTGCAGTGTTCAGTATGTCTATGGTGGTTGATTTTATAGAGCTTCATCAAACATTACTACAAGTCATTGGAACAATAGCTGTTTTCTTTTTCGGATTATATACGTTCCGTGACGATCCACGAAAAAAACTAAAAAAGATGGATGAAGGCAGTAATGACAGTACCAAAACAGACTTCTTCACCTCCTTCGGACTTACAATCACCAATCCGCTCGTCATCTTTTTGTTTATCTTTTTATTTGCAAAATTTCACTATATCAATGATGATATAAGTTTCCCTTGGAATATACTTAGTGTCGTATTTATCATGATAGGTGCTGCTATTTGGTGGACATTCATGGTTACTATCGTAGATTTTTTCAGAGGGAAGTTTAACGTACGTAGATTATATCTTGTTAACAAGATCACAGGTACACTATTAATGATCATCGGACCTATCAGTTTAGTGTTCTCATTAATCAATTAATTACTCCCATACAAACAACAAAAAAGGAGAAGTAATAAAACCTCTCCTTCTCTATATATTATCTATTTTATCATCCAAAATCAATTTCAAAACGACTTGATGAAGATTCCTCCTCCTTTTTAGGTTCTGTGACTACCCCATTCTCTGCATTCTTAATGTAGTTAATCACTTCATCCATCCCTGCTCTAAACTTTTCAAAATCTTCTCTGTACAAGAAAATCTTGTGTTTTTCAAAGGATACCTGGGATTCATCCCCAACAAATTTCTTTTTACTCTCCGTAATAGCCAAGAACAATTCATCCTTTCTATTACGCTTTACATCCAAATAATAGATGCGCTTCCCTGCCTTCAAGGCTTTCGAATAAACAATCTCCTGATCTCGCTTATCCGGTTCCATCCTCTTTTTCTCTTCTTCCATACTCAATCTCCTTATTTTTAAAATATCATTCAATTAAAACGAAATCGGTCAAATGTATTTATTTTTTCGGAAAAAACAAAATTTTATTTTAAAAAATTACAAATTTTTAATGTATTTCTTTCTATCATTCTATATAAAACCCTATTTTATCCCCTAAACACCTTTTAAAATTCCTCCAACTTAGTTCTATTCCTGTTTCTTATTTAAATAAAATGGTAACTTATATTGCGATGTTGTATTCTTACCTCTATATTTTGCAGGAATCCACTTAGGCATTAGATTCATGACACGGATGACTTCTGCGTCAACAGAAAGAGAATAACTCTCATCGATTTTAATATTTGTTATTGAACCATCTTTTTCTACATTAAAGGAAACAACAGTTTGCGCATCTTCCTTGGAAGAACCATTTTTTTCTACATCTTCAGGTATTTTGAAATTCTTATTTATGAATTCCATTAATGCATTCATACCTCCAGGGAACTCAGCCTGTTCATCGACAAAATACATCACATAAGATTTATCCTGACGCGATATGATGCCATCCTCCACCTTCGTGAAACCTGAATCATATATGCTCTTCCGTTTTTTCTTCTCGGTTGCACCTAATTCACTATACTTAGCAAACAACGCCTTGAACTCTGGTGTATCACGAATCAAATCCATATCTGAATCGAAACTAATATGATTCATTGAACGGAACCCTGCTTCAAGCGCTTTTTCAAAATATTCTAATGCTAGCTTCTTGTCTCCTTTTATACTATAGAAACAAGCCACCTCATAGTACATATCACTTGCATTCTCTGATGTCTCGCGCATATATCGATTAAGGGAAGCGAGCGCCTTTTCTTCCTGATTAAGATATAAATAAGCAAAATAGATACGAGACGTATCAACCTCAGTTAAGTCTTTATCCTCTATAAGATGTTTGAAATATGTAGTAGCCGTCTTATTATCACCTTCCCTTCCTGCATTTTCAGCAACCCAGAAATAATACCTCTTTCCCGTGGTATCAAGCTCAGCGGCTTTCATGTAATCTTCCTTTGCTCCTTTAAAATCTCGCACAGACCATTTCAAAGATCCTCTTTCATAATACAAGAAAGGATCTTTAGGATCTTTTTTCATTGCATCTTCTATCAATGACTTAGCTTGATCTATAGAACGTTCTTCTATCAACGTAGCTATATACATATAACGTGCCGTCTCATCTGTTGAATCAATAGCAAGAGAGATCTCAAGATAATTTTTTGCTTCGTCATAATCCTCATTCACAAGAGCAAACTGAGCTATACTATTGGTTATATCATTATTTCCAACACCAATCTTATACGCATGAAGATAATGTTCCAATGCCTTATTTTTCTCCTGATGACAACTATATACATACCCTAATGCATACGGCCAAATAAATTCATTTGGGAAACGATTAGAGAAAATCTTTAGAGAAGGAACCATCTTCTGGTATGACTCATCACTTTTTACCTTCCCATATATTTCCCGGAACCAAGAAAGATCATTTTTCAAATATAGAATACTTCCCAAATCCTTAAGCGTCTCTTCCTTCCTATTAAGTTTTATCAAAGACTCTGCCCTTAGCAGATACAAGGCAGCTTCATTGTAATCATATAACAATCCTTTATTAGCAGCTTGCAATGCGGCTTCATAATTTTCTAACTCAAATTCACAAGCACTTAATCCTAAGTATGGCTTTTTATCTTCAGATGATCCCAATGATATAGCCTTTTCGAAATCTGCTTTCGCCTCCTTATTTTTATCCATGGACATAAAAAGCTGTCCCCTAAGTGTATAAAATTCTTCAGGAGATGCAGGCTTCGATTTTAATCCCTCATTCAATCTCGAGATAGCCTTAACGGTATCTCCTCGATCCAATGCTGCATAATACATGGATATATAACATTGATCCCGATATCCCTTCTCATCCTTTCCTAAATATTTCAGGGCTTGAACAGCATATGAATCCACCTTGTCATATTCATTTGTGTTATTCATGACAATGGTCATATACACATAAGCATGAGCATCTTTCGGATTTTCTGCCAATGCCTGATTTAAGTATCCGTACGCTGTAGAGAAATCATTACTAGCAATTGACTGGATTGCTAATGTAACATAATATGACTCTTGTTTACTTTCCTTTCCAGCGAATACCCCCTGTACAAATAATAAGCTGAAAAGCGGTATCAAAACCAATCTGATGATCTGTTGTTTTATCATTCTATTTATTTCTTACTGTTAAGTTCTTCTTCTTTCGCCTTCAATTGTTCATCAATGTTAATTGGTGATTTCATCTTATCCAGCTCTTTAATCTCTTGTTCCAATATTTTTTTATACTCACTTACCAAAGATTTGTATTCCTGCATATCACGAATATTATCCAAATCCCAATCGGTTTCCATATGATGGAAGCTTCTAAAGCCTTTTTCAAGTGCTTTCTTCAGACAATTTATCGCTTCTTGTTTCTCTCCTATCAATGAGTAGTAGCATGCATTGTTATAATACGAACTAGCCTGATTTAATTCTGGATCTTCAATCATCTTTTTAAATGCTGCTTTCGCTTCTTCATTTTTACCTAAGAAGAGTAACACATAAGCATGGGATGATGTGTTTCCATCTGGATCTAATTCAAGTAATTTATTGAAATCCTTCTTTGCTAACTCTTTTTTGCCAAGTTTTTCATAACATCTTCCACGACTTGAATATGCATGGATAGCAGAAGGAGACAACGTTATGGCCATTGAAAGATCCTCTATCGCATCTTCATACTGTTTCATCTTAATTTTAAACTCAGCACGTTTACGATATGAATAACTATTATCAGGTGCTTTCTTAACAAGTTGGTCGATCACCTCCATTGCCTTATCCATCTTATACATATCGGCATAGAGACCAGCTTTCGATCCAAGGTCTTCTACATTTGTTGTATCCAACTTTAATGCCAGATCAATGTATTTCATTGCATTCTCGACGTGACCTAATTTTTTATAGCAGTAATAAAAACGACGAGCTATCACTGCAGAAAACTCTTTTGATATAGCTTTATCATAATACGGAAGAGCTGTTTTAAATTCATTATTCACCTCGTATATCTCACCGATATAGAATGGCCAATGAGCATCTTCTGGATTCTTCATCATTTGGACTTTCAATTTCGAAGCCATCATCTGATATGCTTCATCAGGCATAGTCAGCATCAAATTAACAGCCTTCCGCTGTTCTGAATTAAGCAATAAAGCAGAAATGATGTTTTCTGTTGCTTCATCATATTTCTTTTGTTTTTTATAAGCAGCAGCCTTAAATGCATAAGCTTCTGGATATGAGTTGTCTAACGAAGCAGCATAATCGAATTGTTTGATTGCTTCATCATATTTCTCCTTTTCTAAAAGGTTTCGTCCGAGACCCATATACGCAATTACCGATCCTGGTTTTAGCGATAATATCTTTTTATAATCAGCATCTGACTGAGAATAGTTGGATTGATAGAAATAAATATCTGCTCGTTTTTCGTATAAAACTGTGGAGCTTGGACATTTCTTGATACCCATATTTAAATCCGCAAGTGCTTTGACGGTATCCTCCATCTCAAGGTATATATACGAACGTGTGTTATAAATAGACTCAATGAATGGCACATCCGCTGATGGAATGAATTTTAAAGCTTCTCCCATCATATTCAGGGCTCTACCATACTCATTATATCTTGCAAGAATATACCCCATCCAATAGTGTGAATATCCACTCTTCGGATTCTCCTTTACATCCTTATAAAAAGACTCATAAGCGTTGCTATAATCTTTTTGCTCTAGATACTCAATACCTTTCTTATAATTAGGAGTCTCCGGCCTTTTCGCAGGCTTGCCAAACGCACAACTCATCATTCCTAAGAAAGTAATTAAGAAAATTATTCTCTTCATACTAATACAATTTTAAGTTCACATATCGGGAATAAATCTATCGATAATCGATTGTTTCACAAATATAGGAAAGACTTATATTAAAAACAAAAAAGAAACATTAATTTAAAATAATTCGATTTTATATTTTAACATCTTTTTATGAACATTTTTACACTTAGCGATTCAAAATAGGTTATTCGTAACAGATAATTCAAATTTTACTTTTATTTTTGCAAGATTAAAAATAGATATAAATTTTGCAATAAATATGAAACCTACATTATTAGTATTAGCGGCTGGTATGGGAAGTCGTTACGGTGGACTCAAACAATTGGATGGATTGGGACCTAATGGTGAAACTATCATGGATTACTCCATATACGATGCCATTCGAGCTGGTTTTGGCAAAGTTGTCTTCGTGATACGTCACACATTTGAAAATGATTTCAGAGAAAAAATCATTCCAAAATACGATAAATCAATCGACGTAGAGGTTGTTTTCCAAGAATTGGATTCTCTTCCTACGGGTTTCAAAGCACCTGCAGATCGTGTAAAGCCATGGGGAACAAACCATGCTATTATGATGGGCGAAAAAGCAATAAACGAGCCTTTCGCAGTGATCAATGCAGATGATTTTTATGGCAAAGAAAGTTTCCAAATCCTAGCTGATGCGCTTAACGCAATGGCTGGCAGTCAGAATAACTACTGCATGGTAGGCTATCGTCTGGGTAATACCCTCTCTGAGAGCGGACACGTTTCTCGTGGTGTGTGCCAAACAGATGCAAATAAGAAACTTACTACGGTGGTAGAGCATTATGAGGTACAACGCAAAAATGATACTGTTATATATAAGGATCAAGAAAGCGGTGAATACAAAACAATAGATGAGAATCTTCCCGTTTCAATGAACATGTGGGGCTTCACACCTGATTATTTTGAACACTCGAATAAAGATTTTAAAGAATTCCTTCAAGCTAATGCCGATAATATCAAGGCAGAGTATGGAATTCCAACCATGGTAAATAAACTGATTCAATCTAACACAGCAACTATTAAGGTTCTTGATACTCCTTGCAAATGGTTCGGCGTAACTTATCAAGAGGATAGACCTTCTGTGGTAGCTAAAATTCAACAATTAATTCAATCAGGGATTTACCCTTCAAAATTATTTTAACGATAATGGGAAAAGGAAAGATATTAGTCACAGGTGGAACTGGTTATATCGGATCACACACCGTTGTCGAGCTTTGCAATGCTGGTTACGAGCCAATCATAATCGACAATCTATCCAACTCCAATATTAATGTATTGGATGGCATCAAAGCTATTACCGGACATCCTGTAACATATGAAAACATTGATTGCAAAGACTATAACTCATTAGAACGATTCTTAGAGAAACATTCTGAGATAGTTGCTATCGCTCATTTTGCAGCATCAAAATCAGTAGGAGAATCTGTTAACAATCCATTGTTATACTACAGAAATAATATCTTATCTCTGATTAACTTGTTGCAACTAATGGCTAAGTTCAACATCAAAAACATTGTCTTCTCATCCTCTTGTACTGTCTATGGACAAGCTGACGTATTGCCTGTCACAGAGCAATCGCCTATCAAACCTGCTTCTTCTCCATACGGTAGCACAAAACAGATGTGCGAAACGATCCTTCAAGATGCTGCATTCGCCAATAAAGACTTAAATGCGATCCTATTACGATATTTTAATCCTATCGGCGCACATCCAAGTGCTGAAATAGGTGAATTACCCAATGGCATTCCTAATAATCTGTTGCCTTACATCACGCAGACTGCAGCTGGCATCCGAAAAGAACTTAGTGTCTTCGGAGATGACTACAACACACCTGACGGAAGCTGTATCCGTGATTATATCAACGTTGTGGATTTAGCGAAAGCCCATGTGGTTGCACTGAACAGAATGATAGAGGGACAAAACAAAAAAAATATCGAGATATTTAACCTTGGAACAGGTGAGGGTGTTTCTGTCTTAGAGATCATCCGAACATTCGAGAAAGCCACTGGCGTGAAAGTTCCATACAAGATTGCCCCTCGTAGAGCTGGTGATATTGAGAAAGTATGGGCAGACACTTCATATGCCAATAAAGAACTTGGATGGAAGGCTGAGACAAATTTAGAGGACACTCTGCTGTCTGCTTGGAACTGGCAAAAAAAATTAGCTGAAAAGAATTTGGGGAACTAACAGGTTCCCCCTATTTATTTATACTATGGCGGAAGGACAAAACGCAGTAAAAGAATATACCCATACAAGTTTAAAGGAACCTCACCAATATAAAGTGATTTTCCATAACGATAATTTTACCACTTTTGATTTCGTAACAAAAGTACTGGTATTGGTTTTCCATAAATCAACTGAAGAGGCTCAAACATTAACTTACAAAGTAGATCAGGAAGGTCAAGCCGTTGTGGGTATATACTCCTACGACATGGCCGTCACCAAGACCGAAAAAGCAACTCAAATGGCACAAGAAGAGGGTTTCCCACTTCATATAACCTATGAACAAGTGTAAAACCCTCAACAAATTTGTTTTAGTGCGATTCTATTACTTCAACTTAAATAATACAGGCAATGTGTAACGACTGCGGACAACCTTACCATCTCGTTCTGCCGGTGTCCATTTAGGCATTGCTTTCACCATACGTATTGCTTCTGAATCTAGACTAGGATCTACACTTTTCTGCACGGTTACATCCTGAATTGAACCATCCTTATTTATAACGAAGGTAACCATCACACGTCCTTGAACATTCCGGCTCTGAGCATCTTCTGGGTAGTTCAACTCTCCTTCCATATACTCCACCATGCTTTTCAATCCGCCGGGGAACGAAGCAATCTTATCTACAGCTACATATACAGTATTGTCACCTCCTTGTTTTTTTACTACAGGCTTTCTACTTGACTGGGCATTTGCCACATAAGCGATCATTAAAAAAAATGATACGAATAATATAACTATCTTTTTCATGGCATCTAAATTTAGGGTTTCTGTCCTACAAATATAGGAATCCTATTTAATTACACAAGAAAAAAACGTTTTTATTATTTGTATCAGCAAAAGTTGTTCTTTATCAGATGAACTATCATGAAGCTCTTGCAGGCTATTTATCGAGAAACTTTCATCTCATCCATTCGGTAAAATTCTTCCTTCAAAGTGCCATTCTGACTCATTTCCATGAGTTTTTTCAAACTATCAGAAGGCTCAGAAGATTCCACGTTTGAGCGCATTCTCTCTTTCGAGATAAATATCTCAATGCAATCATAATAGTCTTCCAACGAAAGGACAGGCAGGTCGTAAGCCAAAACATACTCATCTAATCTATCCCTATATCGCTGATTTTCTTCCTTACTGAATCCTTGAATTAGTCCTCTAATTTTAGATATTCCAAATACCTCCACCGATTTTTTCTCTTCCTTCTTCCTTTTCATCCTTATTTCTTGCTCTTCTTTCAATCTTTCTTCCACTTTAGAAAAGTAAATACGTGACCATAAACTAGGGATCTCATCAACTCTTTTCTCATAACGTCTTCCAAGAAACCTACAACAATATCGATACCCTACTAACTGAATCATTTTCTGTCGGAACTCAGTATCATTTCGTTTTAAGTCATCATCCGTAATTTCCACCTCCAACGAAATTTTTGCTTTAGGATTTTTCGTACAGGTGTATATAACAGAGTCTCTATCAAACGCCATTTTTACATATGCCTTCTTATTGATCTTCCCGTACTCACCTCCTATAAATGAATCAAACGTCCCCTCCTTTTTGGCATTGAGACATCTATCCATGTATCGGCAAAAGCGATCATTGACGGGAAGATTCAAATGCTTCTTAATAGAATCTACATGATTTGCATAAAAATCTGTCACATAACTCATTGTCTCGATCCACGACTTCTCATCCATCACACATGTTTGTCGTATTTGATACAATCTAGCATAAAAGATTACGAAGATGAAATCTAGATCCTGCGTATCTATGGCATCTGAAAATCGTGCAGGTAACGCGTAACATATACCATCTGGAATACTATCTGAAATATCAGAGACGATGAGATCACCTGCAACACTCAAACAATCATTTTTTTCATCTTTATAAGCATCTTTTGCATGATCTATGAAATACTCACTTGCCATTTTCTTGGCATCTTTTTTTGATAGTCGTTCTAACGTAGAAACAAATGCTTGTGCATCACACTGAGCAATGACAGAAGAAGCGAATGCCAACTCTGTCACCATACATACAATAAATAGTTTTATATTGTATTTCATACCCTGTGGTTTTCACCGATAATATGTTGTCAAATATAAATAGAGACGCACGGTCGTGCGTCTCTACAGTAATTTATTTTTTGGATTCAATCCACTTCTTCGCATTCACAAATGCCTCCAACCATGGTGTTATCTCATCGGATTCTTTCCGATCGATTGGATAATAAGCCCATTGCCAAGGGAAGATAGCACGCTCCAAGTGTGGCATCATAGCCAAGTGTCTTCCATCCTTCGAACAAACACCGGCCACATTATACATAGAGCCATTTGGATTGGCTGGATAACCTTCGTATGTATATTTAGCAATCACATTGTATTTGCTCTCTTCGTAAGGGAAGTCAAACTTACCTTCTCCGTGAGCAACCCAAACACCCAACTTGCTACCTGACAAAGAACCAAACATCACTGAGTTATTCTCTGGAATGGTCAGTCCGACAAAGTTAGACTCGAACTTATGTGAATTGTTATGCAACATCTTGTGCTTCTTCTCATGTTCTGGATAGAGCAACTCCAATTCAGCCATCAACTGACATCCGTTACAGATACCCAAACTCAATGTATCTTCACGTGCATAGAATTTTTTCAATGTCTCTTTGGCCTTCTCGCTGTAACGGAAGCCACCAGCCCATCCTTTAGCAGAGCCCAACACATCTGAATTGGAGAATCCACCACAGAAGACAATCATATTCACATCTTCCAATGTCTCGCGACCAGAAGTCAAGTCTGTCATGTGAACATCCTTTACATCGAAGCCTGCCAAGTACAATGAGTAAGCCATTTCACGCTCACCATTCGTACCTTTCTCACGAATGATAGCTGCTTTAATACCTGAACGACCTTTGCGGTCTGCTGTCAATCCTAACTTAGAAAGTTTTCCTGCAAATGAATCATTGAATTGGAACTGAAGAGGTTGTGACTTATAATTCTCATAACGCTCCTTCGCACATTGCTCGCCACTCTGTTTGCGATCCAATAAATAAGATGACTTGTACCATACATCACGCAAAGCATCAATATCGAAGATCTCTTTCTTACCATCTTTCTCTACTACAATCTTACGTTCGTCAGAAGGACGTGCAATCATAGCGAAACCGATTCCTGCATTATGAAGGATCTTTTCTACCTCAGATTTTTTCTCAACTTGGATCAAAACACCAGGATTTTCAGAGAACAGGATCTTAACCAATTCTTTCTCTGGGATATCTTTCAAGTTTACATCCAAACCACCCTTGGTATTTGCAAAACACATTTCAAGTAAAGCCGTAATCAAACCACCCTCTGAAATATCATGTCCGGCAAGAATCAACCCCTTATTGATCAACTCTTGTATCGTGTTGAATGCATCAACGAAATATTCAGGGTTCTGAACCGTAGGCACATCTGCACCTACCTTATTCAAAGTGGCTGCTAAAGCAGAACCACCCAATTTTAATGTATCGAAAGAGAAATCTATATGATAAACATACGTCTCTTTCTTGTTAATCAACACTGGTGATACAATCTTACGTATATCAGATACTTCAGCACCAGCAGATATAATTACTGTACCAGGTGAGAACACCTTATCCTGACCATATTTTTGAGTCATAGACAAAGAGTCTTTTCCTGTCGGAATATTAATACCTAAATCAATAGCGAAGTTACTACATGCTTCCACTGCCTTATACAAACGAGCATCTTCACCTGGGTTCTTACAAGGCCACATCCAGTTAGCACTTAAAGAGACACTCTGAATACCATCTGTCAATGGTGCCCATACAATATTGGTAAGTGCCTCAGCTATAGCCATCACAGAACCAGCTGCAGAATCAACCATTGCCACAGCAGGAGCATGACCGATAGATGTTGCAATACCGCTCTTTCCACGATAATCCAACGCTACGGCACCTAAATCATTCAGAGGCAACTGCAATTCACCTGCACACTGTTGGCGAGCGATTTTACCTGTCACAGAACGATCCACTTTATTTGTCAACCAATCCTTGCAGGCAACAGATTCCAATTGAAGGACATCATTAATATATGTCTGAATCTTCTTATCATCTGTTTCCACAGCAGCATATTTCTCTTCTACCGTCGTGTCTGTAATAACCGTACGAGGAGGTTTACCGATCATATAATCCAAACGAAGGTTAATCGGTTGATCACCATTTGCACGTTGGAATACAAATTGCATATCGCCTGTTGTCTCTCCTACAACATACATAGGAGCACGCTCACGATCAGCTATTCTATGAATTAAATCAATATCTTTCTCTTTCACCAAGAAGCCCATACGCTCTTGACTCTCATTACCAATAATCTCCTTGTCCGACAAAGTAGGATCACCAATTGGTAACTTATCCATATCGATCTTACCACCTGTTGCTTCAACCAATTCAGAAAGACAGTTCAAATGTCCTCCCGCACCATGATCATGGATAGATACAATAGGATTATTGTCTGATTCTGCCAATGTACGAATCACATTGGAGACACGTTTTTGCATTTCTGGGTTAGCACGTTGAACAGCATTCAACTCAATAGCATTAGAATATTGTCCTGTTTCTACAGACGAAACTGCGCCACCGCCCATTCCGATACGATAATTATCACCGCCCATGACAATGACTTTCTCTCCTGGTTCTGGGTCTCCCTTCAAACTATCTTTTTGTTTGGCAAATCCGACACCTCCTGCCAACATAATCACTTTATCATAAGCGAACTTCTTATCATTCTCTGCATGCTCAAACGTAAGCAATGAACCACAAATAAGAGGCTGACCGAACTTGTTTCCGAAATCACTGGCACCATTAGATGCCTTAATCAAAATCTGCTCAGGTGTTTGGTACAACCATTTACGAGGATTCATGATATCCTCCCAATGACGACCTGGCGCTGTACGAGGGTAAGAGGTCATATAAACAGCCGTACCAGCAATTGGTAAACTAGCTTTACCACCGCCAAGACGGTCACGAATCTCACCACCGGTACCCGTTGCTGCACCATTAAATGGTTCTACAGTCGTTGGGAAATTATGTGTCTCTGCCTTTAATGATATAACAGACTTGATTTTCTTCACCTCAAAGAAATCAGGCTTATCACCTCTAGCAGGAGCAAATTGTTCAATTACAGGTCCATCATTGAATGCTACATTATCTTTGTAGGCCGATACAATCTTATTAGGATTCTCTGAAGATGTTTTCTTAATCATCTGGAACAAAGAAGACTCCTTCTCTTCACCATCGATGACAAACAATCCACCAAAGATCTTATGACGGCAGTGTTCTGAATTTACCTGAGAGAAACCAAATACTTCACTATCGGTTAATTTACGTCCTATTTTTTTGCTGACACCATTCAGATAATCCATTTCCTGCTGACTCAACGCCAATCCTTCTTGTTGATTATAGGCAGCCAAATCATCAATATATACAATTGGGTCTGGTTTTTTATCAATAGTAAATATGGATTGATCTAGACCATCATATACACGCTGCAACATAGGATCATGTTCAGAATCTTTCCCCTTTGCTGCAAAATACTCTTCGATACGGCGAATACCCTTGAGCGACATATTTTGAGTAATTTCAACAGCATTGGTACTCCATGGAGTGATCATCTCACGACGAGGACCAATAAACCATCCTGAAACTTTCTCTACATCAACAAACTCAGCTCCACTGAAAAGCCAAGTAAGCTTCTCTATATCCTGAGCATCAAATTTCTTTTCTGCATCAACAGCTAAATAACCATTATCTGCTTTTTTAAAAAATAGAACCATATATTGAATATTTTTTATTTCCAATCCTAAGAGTATGCAAAATTAGTCATATTTTCAGAGTTGTACAATTTTATTGTGCCCTTTAAGTCTCACATCTCCGATAAGTTATGAACAACCACATAACTATTCTGCTTCTATCACTTGTGATACATATATGTATATTCTCCCATGTTATACCATAGAATGCAGGTATCTCCGACAGAAAAGTAGGAATATAAATTGGGATGCACCTCACAGGTGACTATTTTTTTTGAGTTGACCAATTCAACGTCAATATACGGAACATCATGAGGATCTGAATTAATACCATGCTTAGACAACGTAGTGACTTGACATTCATACACTTTACAAATCACACCTTCTTCTTGGTGAGGTGTCATAACAGGTTTCGTCAGATAATAATAAAGTCCTCCGAATATTCCAACAAAAAGTATGATTCCTAAGGCCACCAGCAAAGGCATCGGTATCCTAGATTTATTATTGTATTTTGTATTTATCCTCATTGTGTTCACTATGTTTAAACGTTAAAAAGGAGATCTCGAATCAGACAATACGAGACCTCCCTTTTGTTCCTATTTTGTAATAAGAGTGAGCGATGCTCAACATCTTATAGGTTCAACGATTTCTTGATAGCTTCTACTTTTGTATTCGCAATATCACAAGCCTTCTTATATTCAGAAGCATCTTTCATGTCACCTTTTACCTCAATATAGAACTTAATCTTTGGCTCTGTACCAGAAGGACGTACGCTGACCTTTGTGCCATCCTCTGTGAACCATTGGATAACATTAGCAGTCTCAGGCATATCAATATCCTTCACTTCACCACACTTCACACAAGTCTGCTTCAATGATTTGAAGTCCTTTATCTTCTTCACTGGTGAACCGGCCAACTCCTTAGGAGGATTTTGACGGAAGTTCTCCATCATTGCTTTGATTTCATCTGCACCACTCTTACCTGGTTTCACTACGCTAATAGCGCTTTCTCTTTGGAATCCATACTCCTTATAGATATTCATAAGCAATTCATAAAGAGTCATGCCATTATCTTTTGCCCATGCAGCAATCTCACAGATAAGACAGATAGAAGCTGGTGAATCTTTGTCTCGTACCTTATCGTAAGGCAAGAAGCCGAATGACTCCTCTCCACCTCCGATGTACTTCTCCTTTCCTTCGTTCATACGGATTCTATAAGCAATCCATTTGAAACCTGTATATTCATCATAAAGTTTCACATTGTTCTTATCAGCGATCTCACGGATCAACTCAGAAGTAACGATGGTCTTTACCAAGAATTCATTTCCTTTCAATTTACCCAACTTCTTCATGTTGGTGATGATGTAATAACAGAACATCATACAGGTTTGATTACCATTGATAATCACCCATTCACCTTTATCGTCGCGACAAACAATAGCCAAACGGTCTGCATCAGGGTCTGAAGCAATCACCAAGTCAGCACCAAGCTTCGTACCTAAATTCATACCCATTGTCATTGCCTCTGAGTTCTCTGGATTAGGAGACTTAACTGTTGGGAAATTTCCATCAATTACCATTTGTTCTGGTACTACATTGATGTTTTGGAATCCCCAAGAACGAAGACACAAAGGGATGATCACTCTACCAGTACCGTGTAATGGAGAGTAAACAATATTTAAATCTTTCTGACGATTTATAACCGCTTGATCTACCATGGCTTCCTTAACAGCCATCATGTAGTCATAATCCATTTCACCACCAATGATAGTGATCAAATCCTTGTTGGCTGTAAACTTAACATCCTCAATTTGAACTTTATTCACTTCATCGATGATACCTTTATCGTGTGGAGCCAATACTTGAGCACCATCTTCCCAATAAGCCTTATATCCATTGTATTCCTTTGGATTGTGAGAAGCTGTGATGTTCACACCACTTTGGCAACCCAACTGACGAATTGCAAACGAGATCTCTGGCGTTGGTCTTAGGCTTTCAAATAAATAAGCACGGATACCATTAGCAGAGAAGATATCAGCAACAATCTCAGCAAATAAGCGAGAGTTGTTTCGGCAATCATGACCTACAACAACACTGATCTCCTTCTTTCCAGCAAATGCTTTTTTCAGATAATTAGCCAAACCTTGAGTAGCCATACCTACCACATACTTATTCATACGGTTGGTACCCACACCCATGATGCCACGCAAACCACCTGTTCCGAACTCCAAGTTCTGGTAGAATGCATCAATTAAATCCGTTTTATCTGAATTATCCAACAAACGTTGTACTTCTTTCTTTGTCTCAGCATCATAATTACCACTTAGCCATGCATTTGCTTTTGCGGTAACATCTTGCAATAAAGCATTATCCATATTAATATGATCTTATTATAACAAATTATCTTTTTCAATTCCTTTAAAATAGCGATAAGTAGAGACTCTTAAATCATAAGTAGCCAACTCGTCACACACGATGATACCATTCTTATGCAATTGCAAAGCACTTAACGTACACATCTGACTAACACCGCCTTCAATAGCTTGTTGCAATGCACGAGCCTTATTATAACCACTTACAAGAATCAATACCTCTTTAGCATCCATGATAGTACCTACACCAACAGTCAAGGCAGATGTTGGCACACTTGTCGTGTCATTCTCAAAGAATCTTGAGTTCGCTATGATAGTATCCAACGACAGATGTTTCAAACGAGTACGGGATGTCAAAGACGATCCTGGCTCATTGAAAGCAATATGTCCGTCAGGACCAATACCACCCACAAACAACTGAATACCGCCAGCCATCTTGATGCGTGCTTCGTATTCTGCACACTCTTTTTCAAGATCAGCCGCATTACCATTAAGAATATTTACTTGATTTTCAGGGATATCTATATATTTGAAGAAATTGTTCCACATAAAAGAATAATAACTCTCAGGATGTTCCTTAGGCAAGTTAACGTATTCATCCATATTGAATGTTATAACATTCTTAAAAGATACAATTCCTTCCTTATTCATTTTAATAAGTTCACGATACATACCTAAAGGAGAAGAACCTGTAGGAAGACCCAATACAAACTTACGATCTGCTGTTGGTTGAAACTTGTTTATGGTATCTGCCACATGTTTTGCAGCCCATTTTGAGACGGATGCGTAATCCGATTGTATAAGAACTCTCATATTTTATTAAATTAATTATTATTCCCTGGTTAATTTTAATCCCTCACCATGACGCATTTCATTTATCGAGTGATAGAGTAAATAGGCGCCCCATAGAATGAGAGGAATACTTAATATTTGTCCCATGTTTAAAACCATATTCTCTTCGAAAGAAACCTGACTATTCTTTATGAACTCCAACACAAATCGTGTAAAGAATACAAATTCCAAGAATATACCATATATGAATCCTTCATATTTACGAGCATTTGTACGCCAATAAAGGAACATGACAACCGAGAACGTGATTAAGCAATAAAGCATCTCATAAATCTGCGTAGGATGGCTTGGGTCCGAAAATATCGGAGCGGCACCCGCCTGCCAACTATGAATATTAGTAATGAAACGGAATGCCCATGGCACATCTGTTACATGTCCGTAAATCTCATGATTCATCAGATTACCAAATCGTATGCATGCGCCACAAAATGAGACTGACATGATGATTCGGTCCAATACCCATAGATAATTCTTCTTTACTACTTTCTTACTATAGATCCATAAAGCTATAAAGATACCACAGGCACCTCCATGACTTGACAATCCTCCTTTCCAGACACAGAACACTTCCAATAGGTTTTGAGAGTATTCCGAAAATTCGTAGAAGAAACAATGACCTAATCGAGCTCCTATCACGGTTCCTATCAACATGTACAAGAAAATCTTTTCAGTCTGTTCTTCCGGTATTCCTTCTCGATTATAGATCTTTTGAACAATGACGAAACCAATCAAGAAACCGATTGCCCACATCAGGCCATACCATCGAACTGTGATAGGCCCGAATGAGATCAAATCAGGATTAACTGTCCATGTAATAAACTCTAACATATCTTCCCTTTATAGGTTTCTACCATGACAATGTTTAAACTTCTTACCTGAACCACATGGACAAGGATCATTTCGACCAATCTTAGGTTCCGTACGAGTTGTTGGCTCTACACGTCTTCTCAAATCAGGCTGTTGTCCATTCTGATCTTGTCCTCTATTGGATTGATATGCAGGCTGACTAGGTTTTGGCTCAGGACGAGCCTCTTTAATCTCCTCTGGATCACGTTGTTGTACTGGAATCTGACCTCTCATCAATATAGATACTGATTGACGATCAATCTCCTCCAACATGTTTTTAAACAAGTTAAATGACTCCAACTTATATATCAACAATGGATCTTTCTGCTCATAGCTAGCATTTTGAACTGAATCTCTCAAATCATCCATCTTACGGAGATTCTCTTTCCAGTTCTCATCCATGATATGCAAAAGAATCATCTTCTCGAAGACCTTAATAATCACCTTACTTTCAGACTCATATGCAGCCTTCAAGTTAACAGGGATATTAAAGACCCTTCTTCCATCTGTAATTGGGATAAGAATATTTTGATATTGTTGTCCCTGAGTCTCATATACTTGCTTAATCACTGGATTTGCTATTTCTGCAATATGATCCATCTTTCTCTTGAATGAATCCATCGCAGTATGGAACAGTTTTTCAACAAGATCTTTGTCGTTCATCTCTTTAAACTCTTCCAATGAAACAGGTGCATCGATAGCAAATAACATCATTGTATCCTCTACAAATTTATCGTATTGTAGATTTATCTTTGAGTCACTTACAATCATCTGTGCCATATCATATATCATGTTCATGATATTAACACCTAATCTCTCACCCATCAATGTCTGACGACGTTTTTTATACACCACCTCACGTTGTGCATTCATTACATCATCATATTCCAACAAACGTTTACGAATACCAAAGTGGTTCTCTTCCACCTTCTTTTGTGCACGCTCAATAGACTTAGAAATCATTGGATGTTCAATCACCTCTCCTTCTTTAAATCCTAACTTATCCATGATTCCTGTTATTCTCTCAGAACCGAATAGACGCATCAAGTTATCTTCCAAAGATACATAGAACACTGATGATCCTGGATCTCCCTGACGACCGGAACGACCACGCAACTGACGGTCAACACGACGTGATTCATGTCTTTCTGTACCAATGATTGCCAAACCACCTGCAGCCTTCACCTCATCAGAAAGTCTAATATCGGTTCCACGACCTGCCATGTTCGTCGCAATAGTAACGGTACGACCTAGACCTGCCTGAGCTACGATCTCTGCCTCCTTTTGATGCAACTTCGCATTCAAGACATTGTGTTCAATCTTACGGAGAGTCAACATCTTACTCAACTTCTCAGAGATTTCAACCGATGTGGTTCCCACCAATACAGGACGACCTGCTTCAACTAAACGACAGATCTCCTCAATTACCGCATTATATTTCTCACGTCTGGTACGATATACACGGTCATCCATATCGATACGAGCAATAGGTTTATTCGTAGGGATAACCACAACATCCAATTTGTAGATATTCCAGAACTCGCCTGCTTCAGTTTCAGCCGTACCCGTCATACCTGCCAACTTCTTGTACATACGGAAGTAGTTCTGCAGCGTAATCGTCGCAAAGGTCTGAGTAGGCGCTTCCACTGTCACTTTCTCTTTTGCTTCAATTGCTTGATGAAGACCATCTGAGTAACGACGGCCCTCCATAATACGTCCGGTTTGCTCATCAACAATCTTTACCTTACCATCTATAATGACGTATTCCTGATCTTTTTCAAACAATGTATAAGCCTTCAACAATTGACTAATTGTATGAACACGCTCTAGCTTCACAGAATAGTTCTGCATATACTCATCTTTCTTCTGCATCTTCTCCTCTGGAGTAAGGTTTTCATTCTCCAATGCAGAGATCTGAGAAGTGATATCAGGCAAAACGAAGAATTCAGGGTCCTCTGATGCACCAGTTAAGGCATCAATACCCTTATCTGTCAGTTCTATTGAACGATGTTTCTCATCAATTACAAAATATAATGGATCTGTAGCTATATGCATGTTCTTATTTTGTTCTTGCATATAGTACTCTTCCGTTGAAAGCAAAATAGACTTATTACCCTGCTCACTTAAGAATTTGATGAGCGGTGTATTCTTAGGTAATGCTTTATATGAACGGAACAATGCTAAAGCACCAGCCTCCTGATCTTTCTTATCACTCGATTTTAGCAACTGCTTAGCTTCCGTCAGATAATTAGTTGCCATGGTACGTTGCAGTGCCACCAGTTTCTCTACACGAGGACATAGCTCATCAAACTTCTGATCATCTCCCTTAGGAACAGGACCAGATATGATCAAAGGAGTACGTGCATCATCAATCAAGACAGAATCGACCTCATCGACAATCGCATAATTATGACGACGTTGCACCAATTCTTCTGGTGATGTAGCCATATTATCACGAAGGTAGTCAAAACCGAACTCATTGTTTGTACCAAACGTAATATCAGCCATATATGCTTTACGACGTTCTGGCGAATTTGGTCTATGCTTATCGATACAATCTACACTAAGTCCATGGAACATATACAATGGACCCATCCACTCAGAGTCACGTTTTGATAGATAGTCGTTCACCGTGATGACATGAACACCTTCTCCAGTCAATGCATTCAAGAAGACTGGCAAGGTTGCAACGAGTGTCTTACCTTCACCGGTAGCCATCTCAGCTATCTTACCTTGATGTAGCACAACACCACCGAAGATCTGAACATCATAATGAACCATATCCCATCGGATATCGTTTCCACCAGCCATCCAGTGATTATGATAGATAGCCTTGTCTCCATCAATCTCGACAAAATCCTTTGTTGTAGCCAATTCACGATCCATCTCAGTAGCAGTTACTTCAATGGTCTCGTTGGTTGCAAAACGACGAGCAGTATCACGTACAATCGCAAATACTTCCAAAAGTACGTCATCCAATACCTCTCCGTATTTCTTTATAACTACCTCGTCAAGACGATCAATCTCCTGATAAGTACGTTCGCGCTCTTCTATTTCCTGACTCTCAATCTGTGAACGTAGCTCAGCTATCTGTGCAACTTCTGCTGCCACATACATTTTAATCTTATTACGTATCTGAGCTGTTTTCGAACGCAATTCATCATTACTCAATTTCTCCATTTCAGGAGCCAATGCCCGTATTTTATCTACATACGGTTGTATAGCGCGCCTATCTTTTTGCGCTTTATTCCCAAATAGTTTGGACAAAAAACTATTAATATTCATAAAACATATTTTTATATCGTTTGCAAATTTAGAAAAAAAAAGAGTATCTGCCCCATATTTCCAACAAAGTTCATAAGTTTTTTATATATTTGCATTAAACTTTAAAAGAAGGTGTTTTTTAAGTCAAGACGCATAGATGAGAACTAAAAAGCAACAGCAACATACAAGCATCATTAAAATGCTTGTTGCCATAGGAGATTTTCTATGGATAAATATATTATTTACCGCTTTAACCTATTTATATAGGGAACAATTCGGTGGAATAGATTTAGGCCATTTCAAATATGATCTCGTTATAATTAACATGTCCTATGCCATCAGTTTATTTAACTTCGGTATCATATTGGACAAACGTATCGTCTTCTCCGAAAAAATCATTGCTTTAGTAACTCAAACAGTAACGCTTTTTGCTATCATTGCACTTGCTTCGTTTACTGTTTTGAATAATTATGTTTTCTCTACAGTCAACTGGTTTGTTTTTATCTCTCTTTCATTTGTCTTCATCTCTATTTGGCGTATCACCTTCCGATATATTCTAAAATTATACAGAAGTAAAGGTGGTAACTCCCGAAATATTATAATTCTAGGTGCCGGACGAGTAGCCAATCAGGTGTACAATACAAACATCACTAACCTAGTCTATGGTTATAAGTTCATGGGCTTTTTTGATGATCGCGAACCTTCTGACTATAAAGTGAATCCAGAGCTGGTGAAAGGAAATCTCGCCGATGTTGAAAAATTTGTTGCCGAAAATCAAATTGATGAAATCATCTGTGCTCTTCCTGCCGGTGATGACCGTAAGGCTGTTCCAATCATGAAATATGCAGAAAATAATCTAGTCCGATTTATGATCGTCCCAGATTTTATGCGATTCATCAACCGATCGGTCTCTCTATCCTTCCTGGATAACTCCATCCCAATCGTTTCTCTTCGTGAGGAACCGTTACGAAGGACATCCAATCTTGTGATTAAACGTGTTTTCGACATCATCACATCCCTACTATTTGTAGTTACAATATTCCCTATCCTATTTATTATTTTAGCTCCAATCATTAAGTTCACCTCTAAAGGTCCGATTTTCTTCAAGCAGAAACGAACTGGTGAAAACGGAATGGAATTTAATTGTTTGAAGTTCAGAACTATGAGAGTAAACAAGGATGCTGATGAGGTTCAAGCCACAAAATACGATGATCGTGTAACTCCTATAGGTGCATTCATGAGAAAAACAAATCTTGATGAGATACCTCAATTCCTTAATGTGCTTATTGGTGATATGTCAATTGTCGGTCCTCGTCCTCACATGCTTAAACACACACAAATGTATTCTCAGCTGATTGATAAGTACATGGTTCGACACTTCGCCAAACCAGGTATTACCGGATGGGCTCAAGTAACTGGATATAGAGGCGAAACAAAAGAATTATCAGAAATGGAAGGCCGCGTAAAACAGGATGTATGGTACATTGAGAACTGGACCTTCTGGCTAGACATTAAGATAATATTCAAAACACTTAAAAATATGATCAAAGGAGAAGACAAAGCTTATTAGAATATCTCCACAACAAAACATCGCTCAATTTATTACACCATAGATTACATTTAACTCAACTTCCTTTTTTATTTATATTCTTCTAACCTCGTGCCAATAGATAGTTTTCTATTGCATCACCATTTTATCTCCTCAATTCCGTTTTGACGCAAATAGTCATTTGCCTGACGGAAATGTCCACATCCAATAAATCCACGATAGGCTGAAAGTGGAGAGGGATGAACAGCTTTCAGAACAAGATGCTTTTTTGTATCAATGACACTACCCTTCTTCTGTGCATATGATCCCCATAACATAAAGACTAGATGCTCTCTCTTATCAGATAACTCCTTGATTACACTATCCGTAAACTCCTCCCATCCTTTATTCTGATGTGATCCCGCCATACCTGCTCGTACTGTAAGTGTTGCATTAAGAAGGAACACCCCCTGTTTTGCCCATCGCTCTAAATTACCGCTGGTAGGGAATGGAATGCCTAAATCTCTCTCTATCTCTTTGAAGATATTAATTAGAGAAGGAGGAAACTGTACTCCATCGTTAACAGAAAAGCATAGTCCGTGTGCTTGTCCATAACCATGATACGGATCCTGTCCGATAATTACCACCTTAACTTTATCGAAGGGGCAAATATCAAAAGCATTAAAAATCAGTTTTGCTGGAGGGTATATTGTTTGGGTTTGATATTCTTTTCTGACAAATGAAGTCAATAATGAGAAATAGGGTTTCTCAAACTCATCTTTTAATACTTCATGCCATGATGGCTCAATCCTTACTTCCATATACAAAAATTGTTAGTCATTCACATTTACCGTGTTCGCTTCTGTCCGAAGGCTTTTCACCCATTCATCATGTTCATCCTCTGGATCTAGATCCATCCTCGAAAACAATACGTCTGTTTTATATTGGTAGGTCGCCTGTATAAACTTTCGAACAAACTCCTTCCCTTGTTTTTTCTCTAGATACTGATAATAAGATTCTCCTGCCCAATACTCAGGATTGGAGTTGTTATCTGGGAAATCTGTCAGCAGCATACAGCTGTCTGCAATATATTGTATTCTTGCACTATCACGAATCTGCGGTTTAGCTCCCACATATTCATCTGCACAATAATCTGCCAACCCCTCAATTTGCCAATTGCAGAAACCGATATTCTTTGACAAATCCAATGAGGAAAGGAAAACATAATGATTCATCTCATGCATCAATACAGACACATAACCATTGGG
>JBGUIU010000351.1:0-1650 GCA_045113275.1 Paludibacteraceae bacterium | reverse complement strand
ATATTTCGAGGCCTGTGGATCCACGCTGAGCCAGATGCTCAAATCGGAGGAGTAATACCTTGCTCCAAAGTAGCTTAAACCGGTTTCTGTGTCACGTTCTTTTGCGGAGAAGGTGAACGTCCAGGGGACAGGGGTCAGGGGACAGGGGACAGTAAGTGAAGGGGCACGGGAAATGCAGGCCGTAGGTCTGCAGGGCTCGGTAGTAGGGGTGACACACAAGCACACACGCACGCCGTAGGTGCGCGGGCATTTTGTGCGTGTCTGCGAGATATGCGGGCTATATGTGTGGATGGCGGACATAGGATTTCGATGGGGCAAACGAAAAATCACCAAATATCACTTTTAATTGATTATTGATTGATGAATTGTTTTTTTTCTTAGTTTTTTGACATACATTAATCCGTTTAAGTCCTCAGTACAAACAGGAGGACCATCAAGGACATCAGAGGAAAGATAACGTACTTTCACCCCATTGACATCAAAAGTAACATCGTACAACACCTCACTGCATCCAATTTTGCCAGAATAATTCGTGAGTTTTCGTAAAGTGAAATAATACACGTGACCTACAACAATGTCATTCTTGTTTTTGTGTCTTGACTTTATTGTTTTTGGAGAAACCACTGTGTAGTGAAATATTTTCGTAGAATCAATCACCTCGATTGCATAATAGGTATCACATTCCCGGATTTTGTGAACCCAAAAGGGTTTCAAGCTATCGAAGTTGGAAGATTCTTTTGCCAACAGCGCATAATGTTGATTCATCCAGGACATGATCCAACGTTCTTTCTCCTCATAAGACATTGAATCTTTCCATTCATAGATGCTATCTGGTTGGTGGAAATCTGTATCGTTTTGTGCCTTTACTCCTATTGCAAAACAACAAGCTAATGTATAAATAACAAAAAAACGTTTCATGTTAAATGAATTTAGTGATGAAACCATGATGCTCCAATCGTAAAGGGTTGTGGCGTTGCAGCTGCATGAGCCTTCTTCTGTATGTCGGAATTAATCACGCCATTTTCATTGCGACCTGGAACATTTGTGTCTGATGAAATGAGACCTCCCTTAAATGATTCTGTTATCTCATGATTGATTAACTGACCCCAATCCTTCTCTTTATAAAGCCTTTTCATCTCACCAACACTGAGGCATTGCAATGTGTGAACTTTTGCAATGTTTTCTTTTGTTTGTGTTCCACTACTGTAGGAAATAGAATTTCCGAGAAAAGCCCCTGCCCCTTCTATCTCTAAATCATCACCTGCTGATGTTTGGTACCCGGTTTTTCGCCCATCTACCAGTAGAAGATTCACATCTATTTTAGTGTCCGCTAAAGCTTCCGCAAACGCTATTTCATCTTCAGTTTGCGCAGTGCCCTTGATGATTATCAATTTGTCTGGATTTTCCTTATCATAGCCAACAGTTATGTTGTCAAAATGCGCGTTTAGACTCTTAATTATTGTGTACTTGTTTTCACTATTTCCAAAAACAGATACCTCCTCCCCATTCGGGTCCACCAGCTTCACCGGGTTATCCGCACAGTAAACATACGGACTCAGGGAGGGATATTTCGAGGCCTGTGGATCCACGCTGAGCCAGATGCTCAAATCGGAGGAGTAATACCTTGCTCCAAAGTAGCTTAAACCGGTT
>JBGUIU010000350.1:0-4684 GCA_045113275.1 Paludibacteraceae bacterium | reverse complement strand
ATCTGAAGAGATTACAACTTGAGCATTTTGAATATTTCGAGCAGACAAATATACATTTTCTTCTGGTTTTGACAAAACTAAAAGAGATTTCTTATTTTCAATGTTGAAATCTTTCATCAAAGCAACGAAATCCTTTGTCTTTGGAGCATCAAATTTGATGTTTTCTACAATGACAATTGCATTATCTTTGATCTTAGCTGACAAAGCTGATTTACGAGCCAATCTCTTTGTCTGCTTATTCAACTTGAAACCATAATCACGTGGTACAGGACCAAATACACGTCCACCACCAATCAATACTGGTGAGTTAATATCTCCACGGCGAGCACCTCCTCCACCTTTTTGGCGGCCTAATTTTCTAGTACTTCCTGAGATTTCACTTCTTTCCTTTGATTTATGTGTTCCTTGACGCTTGTTTGCTAAGTATTGCTTTACGTCCAAGTACATCACATGCTCATTGGGATTTTCAATACCAAATATGGCATCGTTCAAAGAGACCTTTCTTCCAGTATCTTGACCTTTAATATTATATACACTCAGTTCCATTACTTATTTACAATTACAATTGAACCTTTAGCTCCTGGCAATGAACCTTTCAATATCAAAAGATTATTTTCAGGAATAACTTTTAAAACTTGAAGATTCTGAATAGTAACAGAGTCTCCTCCCAAACGACCTGCCATGCGCATTCCTTTGAATACTTTTGCAGGGTAAGAACATGCACCTATTGATCCTGGCGCTCTCAAACGGTTGTGCTGACCATGTGTTGATTGTTGTACACCACCAAAGCCGTGACGCTTAACAACACCTTGGAATCCTTTTCCCTTAGATGTTCCAACTACGTCTACAAACTTTGAACCTTCGAACAAATCTACTGTGATTTGATCTCCTAGTTTGTACTCGCCTTCAAAACCTTTGAACTCAACCAAGTGCTTCTTGGGTGTAACTGATGCCTTCTTGAAGTGTCCCATCTCAGCCATTGAAGTTCTTTTTTCTTTCTTGTCTTCAAAACCGATTTGGAGTGCTTCATAACCATCTTTCTCAATGGTCTTAATCTGAGTTACCACACAAGGACCTACTTCGACTACAGTGCATGGAATATTTTTTCCCTCGGCACTGAAAACGGATGTCATTCCGATTTTTTTTCCTATTAATCCTGGCATTTCAAAAAATTATTAAATAATTACTTAATTTCTACTTCTACTCCACTTGGCAACTCTAATTTCATCAATGAATCGATTGTCTTTGGATTGGCACTGTAAATGTCGATCAATCTCTTGAATGATGATAGTTGAAATTGCTCTCTTGACTTCTTGTTAACGAATGTGGAGCGGTTTACTGTAAAGATACGTTTGTGTGTTGGCAATGGAATTGGACCACTTACAACTGCACCTGTTGTCTTAACTGTCTTTACGATTCTCTCAGCTGATTTATCTACCAAGCTGTGATCGTATGACTTTAATTTAATTCTAATTTTCTGACTCATCTCTTTGAATCTATAATATTATTTATAATAAATCTGCATTACCTTTTGCTTCTGCTACTACAGCTTTAGCAATTGAAGAAGACACTTCTGCGTAGTGTGAGAACTCCATAGATGATGTTGCACGACCTGACGTAATTGTACGTAAATCTGTTACATAACCGAACATCTCTGCCAATGGAACTTTTGCTTTTACGATACGTGCTCCAGAACGGCTTGTTTCCATTCCTTCTACTTGACCACGACGCTTGTTCAAGTCACCAATAACATCACCCATATTCTCTTCTGGAGTGATTACTTCCAACTTCATGATTGGCTCCATCAATACTGGTTTTGCCTTCTTACATGCCTCTTTGAATGCCAAATTAGCACAGATTTCGAATGACAACTGGTCTGAATCGACTGGGTGATATGATCCATCCATAACAACTACCTTCATCTTCTCCAATGGGAATCCTGCTAATACACCATTACGCATAGCTGCTTGGAATCCTTTTTGAATTGATGGGATAAATTCTTTTGGAATGTTACCTCCCTTAACTACATCCTCAAATTGCAAGCTTCCTTCGAAACCTTCGTCTGCAGGACCGATCTTAACAACGATATCTGCATACTTACCACGACCTCCGGATTGTTTCTTATAAAGCTCACGGTGTTCAACTTCTCTTGTGATAGCTTCCTTGTAGTTAACTTGAGGACGACCTTGGTTACATTCAACCTTGAACTCACGTTTCAAACGGTCGATGATGATATCCAAGTGCAACTCACCCATACCTGAGATTACAGTTTGTCCTGATTGCTCATCTGTCTTAACTGTAAAGGTTGGATCCTCTTCTGCCAATTTAGCCAAACCGTTACCTAACTTATCAACATCAGCTTGAGATTTAGGCTCAATTGCAATACCAATCACTGGATCTGGGAAGTCCATAGACTCCAATGCCATGTGATCTTTCTCGTCTTCTCCACAAAGAGTATCACCAGTACGGATATCCTTAAATCCTACACCAGCACCTATATCACCTGCTGAAATTACATCTACAGGATTTTGGTGATTTGAGTGCATTTGGAACAAACGAGAGATACGCTCTTTCTTTCCTGAACGAGTATTGAATACGTAAGAACCTGCATCGATCTTTCCTGAATATACACGGAAGAAGCACAAACGTCCTACGAATGGGTCAGTAGCGATCTTAAATGCCAAAGCACACAAAGGTTCATCCTCACTTGGGTGACGAATTACTTGCTTCTCTGGATCATCTACTGCTGTACCAATAATTTCTTCTGTATCCAATGGGCTTGGCAAATAAGCACAAACAGCATCCAACATTGTTTGAACACCTTTGTTCTTAAATGAAGAACCACATACCATAGGATATATCTTCATAGCAATAGTACCTTTTCTGATTGCTGCCTTGATTTCATCCTCAGTGATAGTTGAAGGATCATCGAAGAATTTCTCCATCAAAGCATCATCGCACTCTGCTATTGACTCTAACATTTTCTCTCTCCATTCATTAGCTTCAGCAACCAAGTTAGCTGGAATCTCTTCAACTGAGTATTCAGCTCCCATTGTTTCATCATGCCAAAGAATAGCTTTCATTTTGATCAAATCCACAACGCCCTTGAATGACTCTTCTGCGCCGATTGGAATTTGAATTGGACATGGGTTTGCACCCAAAACTTCCTTAATTTGAGCAACAACATCGAAGAAGTTAGCTCCTGAACGGTCCATCTTATTTACATAGCAAATACGAGGAACCTTGTACTTATCAGCTTGTCTCCATACTGTCTCAGATTGTGGTTCAACACCACCTACTGCACAGAAAGTAGCAACGGCACCATCCAAGATACGCAATGAACGCTCTACCTCTACAGTAAAGTCAACGTGTCCCGGAGTGTCAATCAAGTTGATTTTATATTTCTTATCATTATATTTCCAATAGGTAGTTGTAGCAGCTGAGGTGATTGTGATACCTCTCTCTTGCTCCTGCTCCATCCAGTCCATAGTTGCTGCTCCATCATGCACCTCACCGATCTTGTGAGTTAAACCTGTATAGAACAAAATACGCTCTGACGTAGTTGTCTTACCAGCATCGATGTGAGCCATGATACCGATGTTTCTTGTATAATGTAAATCTGCTTTAGCCATTTTTTTATAATTCTTTTAAGGATTAAAATCTGAAATGCGCAAAAGCACGATTTGCTTCAGCCATTTTATGCATATCTTCTTTCTTCTTGAATGCTCCACCTTGATTATTAAATGCGTCAGCAATCTCAGCAGCTAATTTATCAGCCATTGAGTGACCACTTCTCTTACGAGAGAACAATATCAAATTCTTCATGGAGATAGATTCTTTTCTTTCTGGACGAATCTCGGTTGGAACTTGGAATGTAGCACCACCTACACGGCGTGACTTAACTTCCACTTGTGGAGTGATATTTTCCAATGCTTTCTTCCAAATCTCAAGAGGAGTCTTATCCTCATTTGGCAATTTGTTCTTTACATTCTCCAAAGCCGTATAGAAAATATCGTATGCGATAGTCTTTTTTCCATCATACATTAAATGGTTAACAAATCTAGTAACCATCACTTCATTAAAGATTGGATCTGGTAATATGACCCTTTTCTTTGGTTTTGCTTTTCTCATTTTAACTCAAAAATTTTTCGTTTTTGTTTTGGTTGCTTGTTGCTTCAACGACTTCACTAAGTCATTTACTCAACCTTGAAGTGCCACCCGTAAAACTAAAACTTGTTCTACTTAAATTTTACTTACGTTCTTATTTCTTTCCTTTTGCTGGAGCTGCTTGACCTGGCTTAGGTCTCTTTGCACCATACTTAGAACGTCTTTGTGTACGACCATTAACACCTGCTGTATCCAATGATCCACGTACAATGTGGTAACGTACACCTGGAAGGTCCTTAACACGTCCTCCACGTACCATTACGATTGAGTGCTCTTGCAAGTTGTGACCCTCTCCTGGGATGTAAGCATTCACTTCTTTTTGGTTCGTCAAACGTACTCTGGCAACTTTACGCATTGCAGAGTTAGGCTTCTTAGGAGTTGTTGTGTAAACACGTACACATACGCCTCTTCTTTGTGGACAAGAATCCAATGCTGGAGATTTGCTCTTGTCTGTAAGAGTAGCCCTTCCTTTTCTAACTAATTGCTGAATTGTAGGCATTTCGTTTTTTAATTTTTT
>JBGUIU010000349.1:0-4247 GCA_045113275.1 Paludibacteraceae bacterium | reverse complement strand
GCTTTGCGTGATTGTGTCTTCACAATATGCCAAATGTTGCAAGGAGAGTTCTTTTGCCATCTGTCCTGTTTTATCAATATCAACCTGATAAACGACTTCACTGCCTGAGATGAACACTGGAACAATGGTAAACTTATCCATCCAATACTTAACGATACTACGGTGTTCCATTGGCTCCGGACTATCAGCTCCGCCAAACGGAATATAACAGAACACATCGTACGCTTTTGAGAGCGCATCGATTGGAAGTGCAATAATCGCAAGTGGATCCTCAGAATAACCGCTCAAAGGAATATCGTTCAATTCACACACCGTAGTGCATTTCCTTTTGACAAACATTTCATCCCAATCCTCATTTGCATAATTCTCTTTTGTCCACGCTAACCGACTGTTGAGAAGATCCTCCGCATCCAAAAAGGACATTGCCAATTTGCTTTGAAGGTACGGTTGCAACTCATCCCCACGATATGGTTCATACTCAATCAGCAGATTGTCCACAAACAACTCATCGAGGACTACCACTACTGAGATACGTCCCCTCTTCAATTTCTTGTGTTGGTCCACCTCATAAATCTGAGTTAATTTATGAGAATCAATACGATTTGCCGGACCAATAACGTTTATTTCACAACCCAATTCCCTCAAGATATGAAATGCCTTTTCATTTGGTGACAATTCTTCATAATTGAATGGTTTCTTTTGTTCTGAAGCCATCCGCTGCTCTCTATCTCGAACGATTTGAGCAATCTCTTCCTTCTTATCTTCCAGCTTTTTTCGATCCCTTTCTGCCTCCCGTCGTTGTTCTCGTCGTACCCCAATTATTATAATAGAAGATACGAGAAGGGAAAAAGCAAAAATACTGCCAAAGATTGTTCCAAGAAACTTAGCTCCACTCATGCCTTCTCCCTCACGAGCTTTCTCTTTGTCACGAATACGTTGATTATATTCTTTAACCGTGATTGTGTCAGAATCACAATAGATAGGATAGTCGGGAATGATTTTTTCCAACCTTTGTAACCATTCTTCTTCTGTTTGTGCGTGAACAGGCGCACATAAAAAGAGCATAGTCATTGCCCAAAGGAGAACCTTAATGAATGATTTTGTAAAATCCATCTTATTCATAATAAGTTATTGTTCTTGTTTCAATACGATAGTCGGCAGTCAACCGCTTCATCTTTTCTTTTACGGATTCTTTCTAAGGCTTGTTTTGTAATCATTCGTAGTTATTATTTATTTTACACAAATGTAAACATATTCCCTTAAGTTAGGAAATCGAAAACGGAAAGAATTGCTTATCTAAACGAAAATATATAACTTTGGCATAACCATTTCATGTTCTGAAATGAACATTATAGATGGGTTCTATAAATTCATTTCGTGAGATTTTTGAATTTATTTCGATTCTCTTTTATAGAGCTGATGTGCACATCGTTTACGGTGCCAAACCGACAAACAAGCAGATACCGAAAGAATTCAAAACACCGAAAAGTTTATCAACCCACAATCATATTATAATTAATTTAAAACGGTGAAGTGATAGATCTCACCTACATTTAAAGGGAAAGCAAATGAGCTCTTATATCATAACTTTTAATATCAGTGAAGTGAAAGCGGGTTTGTTTCATAGCAAACCTGAGATAGATGGTACATTATTACCTTGTTTGGTTGAAACATGTTTTTCCAACAAGTCGGTTTCTACAGAACTATGTGATCCTCTATTGGTCTCTTGCAAAGTGTCGTCCAGGAAATCCATACAAGATGTGGCGTCTATTCTCGTTGAGAAATTGGAGAAAGCATATCCTCAAATCCAGGTTACTCTTCTTTACGAAAAGGATGAAAGGATACAATACAAACTTGGGGAGAAATCATTCGTTAGCATATGTCTTATTCAAGAAGAAACAAAAGATGAGAAGATAAACAAAGAAGCTGTGGATGATTTGCTTGACG
Organism: Paludibacteraceae bacterium; assembly: GCA_045113275.1. Classification (GTDB taxonomy): domain Bacteria; phylum Bacteroidota; class Bacteroidia; order Bacteroidales; family Paludibacteraceae; genus UBA1181. The sequence continues at coordinate 2,300 of JBGUIU010000349.1, read as the reverse complement.
ACATCAACCACCTTATTGGATGGGACTCCTTTAAACGTTTTGCGAATGAATCGGTCAATATCGCCACCGATATGCATCAAAGAGGTTCCCTAAACAGCTTGAAATCACAAAACTATCTGGTCTCTGTCAATGATGGTTGCGGACTCACCAAAATGATCAATCTATTAACGCTCTTATGCGTTGAACTAGGTATCTTCACCAAGAAATATTATTTCGAATATATCCTGTCTAACGAAACAAATGGTAGAAAGATATCGATAACTGATCTTTTGAACATCCTGTATAATAATGATAACTACGATAAACTCGTCTGCATAGATATCAGTGAGTATATGGATAAATCCAAACAAAATGAACTGAAAAATCTGTTGCTGGAGATATCTCACGTCAGCAATCAGTTCAATTTTGTTTTCCGTGTACCTTACATTGAACCGCACGAACTCAAGAATATTGAGGCTGTTCTGTCTGATATTCTATTCATCAAGACATTCTCTATCCCACCATACACTGATAAGGAGATTCAGCAATACGCAGAAAAGATTCTCTCGCCTCTTGATTTTACGATGGAGGAGACCGCATGGGATATCTTCTCTGCCAGAATCAGAGAGGAGAAAAGCGACGGTCGATTCTATGGACTACGGACGGTAAAAAAAGTGCTTGACGAGACGATCCTTCTTAAACATAAAGCCGATATAGCGAATGGAGACAAAGCCATTAGCGATGTCATACACTCGAGCGACATACAATCACTCTCTGTCACCTACGGAACCAAAGAGAAAGATGCATTTGAAGAATTAGAAGAGATGATCGGCATGGAATCCATCAGCAAACGTGTCAAGGAGATCGTTGCACAGGTGGAACTCTCATCAAAGAACGAGAAACTTGACCGCCCATGTATGCACATGAGGTTCGTTGGTGCTCCTGGAACAGGTAAAACAACGGTGGCTCGCATCATCGGACGAATATTCGCTGAACATAACCTACTCAGCAATGGTTACTTCTTTGAATACAGCGCAAGAGATTTCTGTGGAGAATATATCGGTCAGACAGCACCTAAGACAGCTGCCATCTGCCGTGACGCATACGGATCGGTGCTCTTCATCGACGAAGCATACGACTTGTACAGAGGGGGCTCTGGTGCAGAAAACGACTACGGAAAAGAGGCTCTCACCACCCTTATCTCTGAGATGGAAAACCATCGTGATAATCTTGTTGTCATCATGGCAGGCTATCAAAATGAGATGGAAAAACTAATGCAAGGAAACACCGGACTACGAAGCCGAATGCCTTACACCATTGAGTTCCCATCTTACACAAAAGAACAACTCTCCCAAATCTTTATGCTGATGGCTGAAAAACATTTCACATGCCACGAAAATCTAAAAGAAGCCGTCGAAACCTATTTCAACAACCTAAATCAAAACTATATCAGTTCGGAAGAGTTTGCCAATGCCAGATTTGTCCGTAACCTCTATGAACGCACATGGTCGAAAGCTGCAATGAGAACCCAACTCAACAACTTAGACGAAATCATTCTCAAGGAAGAAGATTTCCTTGCCGCCAGTGCTGAAAAAGAATTCAGCGAAAAAATGATCCCTTCACGAAATAGAGTTGGTTACTAAAATTGTTGTGTATTCCACAATAAAAGAAGACCGCGGCGACACCTATATTTGTGTCGCCGCGGTCTTTATCAAAAGTGGTCAGATATCGTTAGCGTACTATGAATTTGACTCTTTGTCCATTAATCTCTATGATGTAAACAGTTTGGCGAGGAAGTGGTATTTGCGTCACATTCTTGGCGCTGCCCTCCGCAACGAAAGTGCCACGCACATCATAGATGCGATATGGAGTATCGGCGGATGCATAGACAAAGAGAGAACCGTCGGACGACCAAATACGCAAATCGTCATTATCAATCGATAAGACACCCAAACTCTGAATATATAATCCTTTTACGGTAACATTCTTAGCCGGCATTGTCTCCGGTAATCCTTTCCATCCGTCAAACGTATAGCCCTTCTTCGCAGGTCCCTCTATCGGGATAATCGTATCACCGAAGGCAATGGTATCTTTCCGATAAACCTTATCATCCACCTTGTAGGTGAGAACATATTTGTTCACACTGAATAAAGCATTAAAGGTGAGGTCATGATTAGGCATTTTCAGTGGCGTACCTTTCTCTCCTATCCAACCGTTAAAAGAATAACCTGTCTTCTTTGGCGCTGGAATGCCTTCGTGCGTGATAGGAGTGCCACTAGCTAATGTATCCGTCATATACAACTCACCATCCACCATATAGG
>JBGUIU010000348.1:0-8651 GCA_045113275.1 Paludibacteraceae bacterium | reverse complement strand
TGACAAGAAAAAATTCAATCGAGGCAAATCAGAACGGGGAGGTATGAGAAAGGATTTCAAAGGACCTCGTCGATTCAGAGATGATGAGGAGTAAGATATAAAAAACAGAAGGTGATGAATGCCTTCTGTTTTTTTGTCTATTATTTAGAACTACATCTTTCCCAACACCTTTCGGAAGCAAGCTATCCCCTCTTCCATGTTTGCGATTATATCTGCCGCGATCTCATCAGGTTCAGGGAGGTTGTCAAGATCTGTGAGACTCTTATCCTTAATCCAAAAAATATCGAGGTTGGTTTTGTCACGGGCAATGATTTCATCGTAGGTGAATTTACGCCAACGACCTTCTGGATTTTCCTCGCTCCACGTTTCCGTACGCACATTTCGGTTCTCGGGATGGTAGCACTGAATAAAATCTGCTAAATCGTCGAATGTGAGCGGAGACTTCTTCAGTGTATGATGAATATTGGTTCGATAGTCATAGAACCATACCTCCTTGGTCTGCACCTCCTTGCTCGCAGGGCGATTGTCGAAGAATAACACATTTGCCTTCACGCCGTTGGCATAGAAAATACCTGTAGGCAAGCGAAGGATGGTATGCAGTTCGGTGGTTTTCATCAGTTGTTTACGGATTTCCTCGCCCGCACCGCCTTCGAAAAGCACATTGTCGGGCAGAACGACAGCCGCCTGACCTGTTACTTTCAGCAAGGTCTTGATATGCTGAAGGAAATTCAACTGCTTATTGGAAGTGGTTTCCCAAAAATCCTGCCGATTGTAGCTCAAATCCTCCTTCTCCACTTCGCCATCCTCGTTGGTGATGGTGATACTGCTCTTCTTGCCGAAAGGCGGATTGGTCAGCACATAGTCATATCGGTTGCCCGAGTCGGACACAAGGGCATCGTTAGGCGAAATGAAGTCCTCGCTGTCGAGCTCTCCGATGTTGTGCAGATAAAGGTTCATCAGGCAAAGACGACGCGTGTTAGCCACAATCTCGTTGCCGAAGAAGGTCTTTTTCTTTAAGAACAACTTTTGATCCTTATTCAATGGCTGGGCTGCAATATGGTCGTATGACGCAAGGAAGAAACCACCCGTACCGCAAGCAGGGTCGATGATGGTCTTTTCGGGCTTCGGACGAACGCACTCCACCATTGCGCGAATCAGCGCACGGGGCGTAAAATACTGTCCTGCGCCGCTTTTGGTATCTTCGGCATTCTTTTCGAGCAGGCCTTCATAAATCTTGCCCTTCACATCGGAGCCCATCAGCGACCAGTTTTCACGGTTGATCATCTCGATCACACGAAGCAGTTTGGCAGGGTCTTGTATCTTGTTCTGGCTCTTGGTATAAATCTGTCCGAGCATACCTTTCTCCGTGCCAAGGCTGCGAAGCATCTGCACATAGTAGGCCTCCAGCTCGGCACCTCGCTTGCTTGTGAGCGTCTCCCAATCACACATTTCACCATCGGGTATTTCCTTGCCCTCAGCATCCTTTAGGTGAGGGAACTTCAGTCCCTTGTTGTATGGAGGACGGTTCATCTCGTCTGCCATCTTCAGGAAGAGCAGATAGGTGATTTGCTCCAAATAGTCACCATAACTCACGCCATCGTCACGAAGGACGTTGGCCATATTCCAGATTTTTGAAATTATTGTTGATTCTGTCATTGTTGATGAATGTTTGACTGTTATTATATCAAATCCCCACTAAACGCCTTTTTGAGTATGCTTTGCCTCAACGCCTCGGTCTGTTGTAACGATTCGGCAATACAAGCTTCTGTTGCTTCGGTCTGAGATAAGCGAGATTCTATCTCTTTTACTATGCGCTGTTGCTCGGCTAATGAAGGAAGAAAAACTGTCGTCTTTTTTAAGTCAGACCCAGATATGCCATTTTGCCCTGATGTGGTTTTAATTTTACTTCTTATGTATTCGCGCGCAACGCCGTAATTTATATAATATTGCAAATATTTTGAATGAGCCATATCGTTGATTTTCGGTCTGCATCGTATTATTTTATCAGGATATGCATAAGTCTCAGCAAGATGAGGAACATACGCACAGACTCCTACCAAATCAGCACTTCCATTGTAACGAGTGAATAGCAAGTCATTTTCCTTTATCGTATCTTTTTCTTCAAAAGCCGAATTGTTTAACCTGTAGTCTAACAAATTCAGAGACATTGCTCTTACTGAACTTATTCTCAATATCTTATAATCGCCATTATCCGTTGGCTTTATTCCGTATCCATTACGAATGTCAGCCATTAAATCGTTGAAAAAATACTTTTTCATTTCCTCCTTTTCCTCAAATGCACTTTTTAGCACAGCCTGCCTGTAAATTTTCAGTTGTTGCTGTGCTGTGCGCAGGTGTTCCTCTGCCTTGTCGAGTTCGGCGAAGAGGGATTCTATGCGGGAGACTATGGCGTGCTGGGTGGGGAGAGGGGGAAGCTTTACAGAAACTTTTGAGTAATCTGAAATCCAATATCTTTTGTGCGTATCGCTTTGTATATGAGTTATTTGCATCAAATAATACATATACTTTATATCTGCAATTTCTTCATTGCAAGACAAAATCTTCATTGCAGAAGATTTTACCTTAAACTTGAAATCCACAAATTGCGAAGCCGTTGTAAAATCATCAAATATGATTACAGGCAGTTTGTCGTACACACCTTTCGTCTCATTCGTGTAACCCAAAATGAATGATTTTCCTGCCGTAAGAACAGGTGTAGGATATGAACCATCATATTCTGTGGATTCAACGATATAATTCGTCGGCTGTTCGTAGGATAGTATGTCTCCTAATTTATATGTTGGGTATTTCATTTTGTGTTTTTGTTGTTAATGTCGTCCGATAACATTACGTAGGTGTTTCCTAAAATGACAATTATGAAAATCAAGAATTGGCATCCCCAGTAGTAAATGATGCCATTAAAAATGTATTTACAAATTGTACGGACTAATTCTCCATATCCCCATAGATTAAGTTGCGGGACTTGTGGCGAAAAATATATTAGTGCCATTAGAGAAAAAAGCACTATGGCTAAAACTATGGTATATGATATTTGACGTATTAAAAATTTTGAAAAATTCCTATAACGAATCAGATAGTTTCTTGCTTCTTCATTTTTGTCATCCTTCAATTGTTCTTTTTTCGCATTGTACCGTTCTGTTACGATAAATAACAATCCGAAAAACAACCCAGCAAAAATGCTAATGCTGGTTATTAAATACGTGGCTATATCATTAGTTATAAAAATACCTGCAACAAGTAATAATGTACATACGAGCAATGGCAAGACATACATATAAAGCACGTATGTTTTGCTTTCCTCACGAGCGTTATCATCTTTGTATTTTAATGATTCAAACGCCTCCTTTCTGATTTCTAATATTCTTATTTTAGTCCACATCATTTGGTGTATATCCTATTTCTTTTTTTATCTTCTCTAAGATTGCATCTGTATGCTCCCTTATTTTCCCATAATCAGGACATTGTTTGCCGTTTTCTTTCAAACTCTCTGGCAAAATTATATTTGGCAGAATATCAAGATTTCTAGACAAACGCGCTTGCGATTGCCGTCCTGATTCATCTTTATATGTTGCAATTACATCATAATCATTTTCCTCAGTATTCATCTCAAAAGACGACAAATCGGCATCTATAGGCTTATTCTTATCCACCTGCTCCCAAAATTTATCTATTGGGATATTGAATCCTGATATTTTTATTTCAACCTTCAGTCCTTCGAATGACGCAAATAATTGATTCAATGCACCTCTTGCACTCTCACTCATCTTGGTTTTTGATAATGTCAAATTTTGGACTATACTTTTTTTCTTAAAATTTTCCTTATATTCTTTCGGGACGTGCTTAGTTGTGGCAATTGAATAACAATAACCTCTGATAAAAGATTTTATCTTCTGATCTATCAGAGAAACCACACCAACTTCTGTATAACTCTGAACCATCAAAACACCATGGCTTGAATCATACGGCATCCATAACTTAAAATAGTATGGTAGTGTAGATACTTCATCATCCGAAATAGACTTACCAATAGACTTTGAACTGGAAGATTTATAAACATCTTGCTCTACTCCTGTAAGTCCGCCAACCAACATACCATCTATAATATTCATTTGTGGCATTGAATTAACAGATTGAACTGCAATTGCTTTTGTTTCCTCCCTGTTTTTTATAAACTTATCGTTAAAAGACTTTATAAACAGACTATTAAACTTGCTAAAGGCAGCGTTTTTATCTGTTTCAGAAGTAATATCTTTCAACAAATCTTTATAAGTAACATAGTCTTTACTTGCCGTTTTCTTAATGACAATTTGATATATTGTCAACTTCAAAGTGTAACCTTTCTCCATATTTATATTTTTTATGCAGCCACCGGCTGTGTAAACCAATTATCTGATAATCACTTTCTTGTAATTGTGCAACCAGTGGTTGCACAATTATGTGGATATTTATCTGGCAATGTACTCATGCTACTAATATTTCATTCAGTTCGTCAAATATCGTCATTTTTCTCCTGTTTGCGGATAATCCTATCCAACTGACTTTGCAATTCTTCCCTGCTTGGCAAGTAGAGTTGGTATTTCGCTGCAAATAGTTGGTTTGAAATGCCTTCCAATGCATATTGCATGGTGAGTTTGTCGGCATCGGCTCCCAAAACAATACCTATTGGCGGATTGTCGCCTTCTACGTTCATCTCCGACTTATAATAGTTGATATAAAGATTCATCTGCCCAATATCTTCGTGTTGTATTGTGCCTCGCTTTAAATCGATAAGCACAAAACATTTCAAAATACGGTGATAGAACACCAAATCCACATAATAATGCCTTCCAGCCAAACTTATGCGCTGCTGGCGACCGATAAAAGCGAATCCCCTACCCAGTTCCAATAAGAACATTTCAAACTGCTCCAACAGCCCATCTTCCAAATCTTTCTCCGTATAATTGTATTTTTCCGGCAATCCCACAAAATCAAAAACATATGGGTCACGAAGAATGTCTTCGGGTTTTTGAACTTGTTGTCCTTCTTGTGACAATTTCAATACCTGCTCCTTGTCTTTGCTTAACGCCAATCTATGAAACAGCATACTTTGCATCTGCCGTTTTAATTCGCGTACACTCCAACCTTCTATCTCACACTGCTTCACATAAAAGTTGATTTCCAAAGGATCATCTTTCTTCAGTATTTCAAAATAATGGCTCCATGTCAAAAGGTGAGACAGTGTCTCACTTTTTTGAAAAACAAAATAAAGCTTTCTGATATACAGCAAATTACTTTTACTGAACCCTTTCCCATATCGCTCCGTCAGGTCACGAGATAAGCGATTGATAAGGTCTGAGCCATATTCAGCACGTTCGTTGCCTTTTTGTTCAAATTCAACAATATACTTACCAATATTCCAATAGGTTTGAACCATTGCAGTATTTACCGCAACAGCCATTTGCCTACGACCATTATTCAACAAGGTTCCAATGTCGGAAACCAACCTATCGTAATTGGTGTTTTTTGTCAAATTCGTATCTGTATTAACCATTTCCAAATTATGCTACTAAAACTTCGTTCAGTTCGTCAATAATCGTCGTCATCTCATCACCAAACAACTGGTACATCTTGCCACGACCTCCTTGTGCGTCGAAGGGCGTATAGTCCAAATCGTCAAGATCAAGATGATAACTGCTAACGATGTGATCCTTTATCATTCGTAGCCATTCTATCTGCTCGGAGGTAAAACGGTTGCGATTTCCTGTGTGCTGGCGGAAAAGCCATGTGTTGAAATTCTTTTCTATGGTGCTGTCGAAAGCTATCAAATTCTCATCAATTCCGCAGGCGTGGCGCACCAGCGAAATAAGTGCTGTCAGCTCAGACTTGGGCTGCGCCGCCTTAACATTCTCTATGGCGCAATAAGCGTCCCATACATACGTGGGTGCCAACAGAGGCTTGTCCTGTTTCAACTTCTCAAGCAGTTCACGCACCATCTGCAATGTGACGTTACGACGATTATACGGTTGATTGTAGAAGATGCTCAAAGCCAGAATCTCCTCTTTGTGCATTTCAAGATATTCAGCAAACGATTTCACCGTCTCCTGCGCTTTCTCCACCGTGAAGCTGTTGAAGGCACTCAAGGTCACCCTATCAATGTTGACCGAATCAATCTTTTGATCATGTAGCGTACGAACCGTGGCAATATACCCGTTCAGTTCTCCATTAAATGTGGCGCTGGCGACATCAGCCAGATGAGTCTGTACTTTCTGACGGATTTCCTCCTCAACCGCCGGAGAGATCTCTGCCGGAGGAATATGCTGCAATTCCTTCTGTACCTCATCCTCAATCCTGTCAGGATCGAATGTAGCCAACAACTCCGCACTCATTTGCCCCAACGTCTTACCTTTCGATAAGAATTCTATCCGCTCCTTCTCCTTCTCAGTAACTTCTTTATTGAGACGAATCAAACGGTTGGCAAGTGAAGTGAATAAATCCTCTTCGACGACACCCATCGTCACAGCGCCCAAGAGGTCTTTCAGAGAGACCGTAGGTTTGCGTTCAAGCGGACGACTATCAGTTTTCTTTGTCTGTGTGACACCCACCGCATCAACAATTACGAAGTGAGTCTTTGCCACTGCCGTCCGGCTCACCAACTGCAACGAGTCGCTACTGATAGTACGCGTACCACGCCCCTTCATCTGCTCGAAATAATTGGCACTGCGTACATCACGCATAAACAGAAGTACTTCGAGAGGTTTCACATCGGTACCTGTGGCAATCATGTCAACCGTAACGGCGATGCGCGGGTAATATTGGTTACGGAAACGGTTCAGCACCGACTTCGGATCTTCATCGATCTTATAAGTCACCTTTTTACAGAAGTCATTGCCCTCGTCAAACTCCTCTCGAACTATTTTTATAATGTCGTCAGCATGACTATCGGTCTTTGCGAAGATAAGCGTTTTAGGCACCTCATATTGTCCGTTTTCATCATAACGGTTCGGGAATATCTCTTCCACCAATGCTTTCCGAAACTGACGTATGACAGTGCGTATTTGGCTTGTGTTTACCACCGACTTGTCCAAATCGTTCTTTTTATACTCAACATCTTCGTCAACTTGTTGCCAACGGGTCTTTCGTGTCGTCTTGTTGCGATAATCAATGTGCCAACCCGCCTTAATGAGAGCACCGTTTTTTGAGATCTCCGTCTCAATGGAATAAACATCGTAAGGCACATTCACTCCATCCACTACCGATTGCTCGTAGGTGTATTCGCTCACTACATTCTCATTGAAGAAACCAAAAGTTCGCTTATCAGGCGTAGCGGTCAGACCTACAAGAAAGGCATCGAAATAGTCGAGCACCTGCTTCCATAGATTGTATATACTACGGTGGCACTCGTCAATCACTACAAAATCGAACTGTTCAATTGGCACTTTCTCCGTGTACTCTACTGGAATAACTTGTTGCTCCTTGGTTTTTTGCTGCAACCATGTAGATTCATTCGGGTTGTCGTTTTCAGCGTTCTCATCAAGTTCTTCGCCTTTCAATATCGAATACAATCGTTGTATGGTAGAGATACACACTTGGCTGTCATTCGCGATATAACTCGAAGAGAGTCTCTGTACATTATACAACTCAGTGAATTTACGGTTATCATCGTTCGGACGGAAGTTCATAAATTCCTGTTCCGCCTGTTCGCCCAAATTACGGGTGTCCACGAGGAACAATATTCGTTTAGCCTTGGCGAACTTTAGCAATCGATATATGAATGTGATAGCCGTAAAAGTCTTTCCTGCACCTGTAGCCATTTGGATCAGCGCACGAGGACGATTGTTTTTGAACGACTCTTCCAAGTTCACAACAGCCCTTACCTGTGCGGGACGTAAGCCGGAAGTATCCAAACTTGGGAAATCTTGCAAACGATTTCTCAAACTTCGTCCAATTCGAATCCACTCAGCAAAAGTCTCTGGTTTATGAAAAGCAAAGACAGTACGACTACGTGGTTTGGGGTCGCTATAATCAGTAAAACGAGTTAACGTTCCAGTTGTTTCATAGATATACTTCAACGGTTCATTGTTCAAGTACTTCAGCTTGGCATTAGCATAACGCACGGATTGTTCCTCCACAACCGTAAGATTCACCCCTTCCTCCTCTCGTTTCGCCTCAATGACGCCAACAGGTTTCCGATTGACAAACAACACATAATCAGCAGGTCCTTCGTCAGTTTGGTACTCACGTATAGCCACACCAAGGCCTGCCGAAAAGTCTATTTTATTTTTCGACTGGATTTTCCACCCTGCTTGTTCAAGCAGAGAATCAATCTTATCACGTGCAATCTGTTCCGGATTCTGATTCATGCGTTTACATTTGATAATAATAATCCTTTAGGATACCTGTAGTCATTTATTTTACATCATGTAAGAATATTGATTAGTGTTTTTCTAATACAAATGTAATAGATTTCTGAGAAAAATCACGTGTGTTTATAAAGCATTTTTGCTAAAATTAAGAAAAGTTTCAAACATAATGAGGCCTCGTTTTAGGAAGGCCTCGTTTTATAGTGTAATTGCGTTTAAAGAGGGGGTTTATTGTCTTTAACACAATAAATTATATTCAAAGGGGAAGATTTTTCCAAGTTGCGTTTTAGA
>JBGUIU010000347.1:0-16429 GCA_045113275.1 Paludibacteraceae bacterium | reverse complement strand
CAGGTTGATTATCAACGGCTTATAAATTTTGATAAAATTTTTTTTGGATTTTTTCTTGGTTTACAACATAGAAGAGACGCACGGCCGGGCGTCTCTACGATCACGATAAATAGATTCTACACCCCCAAATACTCCCAGAAATTCTCCTTGTTCACCACGTTGAATTTCGCATTGGGATATGCGTCCGCAAACGCTTTGGGAGCCTTAGGGTTCTTCTTCCCGGCTTTCATTTCGAATGCGGTAAGGTTATTGTTATTCTCTTCTATCAGGTCTATCTCTTGCTGATCGTATGTTCGCCAGAAAAACATGTTGGTGCTCGCTAAGCTATTGTGTTTCATCTTCATACGTTCACTGATGATGAAATTTTCCCACAATGCGCCTCTCTCTTCGCTCGATCTGTCGGCGAATGGACGAAAATCATTCAACACGGCGTTGCGGATGCCGTTGTCTTGGAAATACCATTTGGATGATTTGGTGACCTCTTTACGTAGATTATTGGAATATCCTCCCAAACGGTACAATACGAACACTTTCTGCAACAGATCGAGATAACGCTCTGTTGTGTTGCGGCTAATGCCCAACTGCTTGCCCAGTTCATCAATGGATACTTCACTGCCGACTTGATATGCTATCAATCGCAACAGATCGTGCATCTTCTGTGCATTCTTTATTCCATCGACGGCGAGAATGTCCCTTAATAGATAGGAGTCCACAATCTCCGTAAGATAACGAGCTTGCTCTTCCGATGACTCTATGCTGATTAATTCCGGATAACATCCGTATATTAAATGACTGTCTATGTTCGATATGGTCTCAAATACTGAATTATGGTCGCTCAACTCTTTGAAAGAAAATGGAGTCAGGAAAAAACGTGTGCATCGTCCAACTAATGGCTCCCCCGCTTGATTCTGAAGGTCAAACGAGGAGGACCCCGTTGCTATAATCGCCAAGCCTGGTATTTCATCAACCATTAATTTTAGTTTCATCCCAATGTCGGGGATGTGTTGCGCCTCGTCGATCGCCAACAAGTCTATTCCCGCAAATAAACGTTTGTAGTTGCTTATGGATTTGTCAGCGATCATACGTGTCGTGTCGGCGCTTTCTCCATTCAATAGAAGTTTCTTCCCCTTGAACTCGTCAAGGATCTTGCGTAGCAGTAGCGTCTTCCCGACACGTCGAGCCCCAAATATTAGCATCACTTTTTGTGGCTTGATTCTTGCTGCTATCGGGTGTTTTAGTGTTCTTTCTATTGCCATATCTTTTTTTTGATCCGATTTACCCTGCAAATGTAAAATTTATAAGTGGATAATCCAACTAAAAATGTAAATTCTTTCAGTCTTATTGAATGAATTAATTTAAATTCATTCAGTTGTATTGAACGAATTAACGTAAATTCATTCAGTTGCATTGAACGAATTAATGTAAATTCTTTCAGTTGCGCCTTTTTTTAAGTCGTTTGTTAATCGGTCACCATAGAGACACACGGCCGTGCATATCTACAAAAAAATGTTACATTTCTACAAAATACATTAGATGAAAATAAAGTTGATTTAGTAATGCTATATTCTCGATTTTTTGTAAATTGCATTGATTATTGGTTAGGAGTTTTACCTTTCCTTTTCCATTGAAAATGAATTACTTAATTAACACAATATGGAAAATAAAGAAGTAGGATTTGTCCGCGTTGCCAGTGCAATCCCAGTGGTGGAGATTGCTAATCCCAAGATGAATGCCGACAGAATCATATCGCTGATAGAAAAAGCAGCACAAGAGAATGTTAAAATAGTATGTTTCCCCGAACTTTGTCTTACGGGTTATACTTGTTCCGATCTTTTTTATCAACGCACTTTGATTGAAGAGACGCAAAGACAACTCATTAGAATAAATGAGGCGGCTGGTCAACATGGACTCTATGCCATTGTGGGTGCGCCCTACTATCGTGATGGTAAATTGTATAATGCGGCTTTCGTGGCAGGTACGGGCGACCGTTTCTTCCATACAGAGGTGGATAAACAATACTTGCCAAGCAATAATGAGTTTTACGAGAAACGTTGGTTTACCCCTGGATTCGGTGAAAAGAGACAGATCTTTGAGGTCGATGGACTAAAATTCGGCATTGAGATCTGCGAAGACTTATGGATGCCGGCATCTCCAAGTGACGAGATGTGTCTGGCGGGCGCAGAAATCATCTTCAATCTCTCTGCCAGTGATGAACTGATTGGCAAGGAGGCCTATCGTCGTCAATTGGTGAAGCAGAAGTCTGCCACGAATGTGTGTGCCTACATCTATACGGGCTCTGGGTTCGGAGAGAGCAGCACCGACCTTGTTTTCTCTGGCACTGCCATCCTCACTGAAAACGGTAGTCTGTTGGCAACATCGGAACGATTCTCTTTCAAAGAACAGCTTACCATTGCTGATGTTGACGTACAACGATTGCAGGCGGATCGCTTGCGTAACTCAGCTTATATCATTGGTAATCAGAATCCTAATAAGAACAACGAGATTGAAATCACTCGTCTTGAGTCAATCGAGATATATGCCAATCCGTCGGATGTGACTCGCACATTTGCACCACATCCATTTGTTCCGCCAGAGGACGAGATGAAGACTCGTTGCAACGAGATCTTCTCTATCCAAGTGGGTGGTTTGGCTACACGCTTGTATCACACAGGTATCCAGAAAGCGGTTGTGGGCATTAGTGGAGGACTCGACTCTACACTCGCACTGCTTGTGATGGTGAAGACATTCGACAAACTGGGTCTTCCTCGTAAAAATATCGTTGGAATCACAATGCCAGGTTTCGGTACCACTGGTCGTACCTATCACAATTCACTCAATATGATGAAGAGTCTGGGAATCTCTATCAAGGAGGTGGACATTAAGCCAGCTTGCTTGCAACACTTGAAAGATCTTGATCATGACCTTTCCGTCCTTGATGTCACCTATGAGAACACGCAGGCACGCGAGAGAACACAAATCTTGATGGATTATGCCAATAAGATCGGAGGATTGGTGGTTGGAACGGGCGATTTGTCTGAGTTGGTGTTGGGTTGGGCAACCTACAACGGTGACCACATGAGTATGTATGCTGTCAATACGTCAATTCCAAAGACCTTGGTGAGATACTTGGTGAAATATGCAGCTCTTTATGAGATGGATGAAGCTGCAAAGGAGACATTGTTGGATGTCTGCGATACTCCTGTCAGTCCGGAACTCCTTCCTGCCGACGATAAAGGAGAGATTGCACAAAAGACAGAGGATTTGGTGGGACCTTATGAGCTTCACGATTTCTTTATCTACTACACCCTTCGTTTCGGATTGTCACCTACAAAGATTTACTTTATGGCTCGTAAAGCGTTTGAAGGTAAATATGATGATGCCACGATATTGAAGTGGATGCGCACGTTCTATTGGCGTTTCTTCGCACAACAGTTTAAGAGAAGCTGTATGCCAGATGGTCCGAAGGTAGGTAGTGTCAACCTCTCGCCACGTGGAGACTGGAGAATGCCAAGCGATGCATCCAGCAAAATATGGATTGAAGAGGTAGAGCGTTTAACGAAAAATAAATAATCATGAAAAAAGTATTTCTCATCCTGACAACAGCTCTGTTATGCGCTTGTAGTGGCTCGAACACAAATCAGGAGGAACGTTCAGATACACTTAGTCAGGAAGTTACAGAAGATACGGTAGTGGTAGTCAAGGAACTGCCTCCATTTACCTCTCCCGACCGTCAATTTATGGATGTGCGTGGCAACGTTTCTAAATTGTCTGTTCAGGTATATGAATGTGACTCTACTTGGAATGGCAAGCTTGAACATGTGGAATGGCTTGATAAAACTTACACATTCGATCAACAAGGTGTTGTTTCTTTCGATACAAAGGAAAAAATCAAGCTTTCTCGCAACGATAAAGGACAAATCACAAAGAAGGAAGTCTATGTGGAGGACTTTGGTATTTATATTCCTGAAAAATATGTCTATAATGAACAAGGAATGTTGGATTCGATGATTATCAATGGACTAGAATCTCAAAGAAGTAAGTCTTTTATGTATGACAATAACGTAGAATGTGTTTCCACAGTTGAACCCTCTATGGGAGAAGGAGAATATCTTTATACTGTCACAGTAGAATATTTCACTATTGTGGAACGTGATAGTTTGGGTAACTGGACAAAACGTCGTGTTACCACCGTTAATAAGTTTTCTCAAGATGGAAAGAAGACTGAAAAAGAGGAAAGTGAGTATCGTATAGAGACGAGAGAAATTTCTTATTATTAAGGCATTCGTCCCCAATATGACCCTTCCCGCTTCCCATTGAACAGCGCACCCGAATGATCTTCAAGTTTTTGATAACGTAGGATGTAGGATTCAGTTCCCAAAATTTGAAAGATTTTAAATAATATGGCAAAGCTTTTTAAGAAAATCAAATGGAAATGGTGTATGTTGTTTGTGTTGATCATCGTTCCTTTTTTGATGATCATTTCAAATTGCATTATTTCTAAAACAACAACGGAGTCGATCTATACCTCTGTTGAAGATATTCCGTATAATAAAGTGGCTTTATTATTAGGTACATCTAAAACGATTTCCAACGGAGCTGTTAATTATTATTATCAATATAGAATTGAAGCGGTTGTGGCTTTGTATTATGCTCATAAAGTGGATTTTATCATTGTTAGTGGTGACAATTCACGGAAAGAGTATGATGAGCCTACAGATATGAAAAATGATTTGATGGCTGCTGGTATTCCTGAAAATAGAATATTTCTGGACTATGCAGGATTCCGCACGTTGGATTCTGTGGTGCGTTGTAAAGCAATTTTTGGACAGAATCGAATTACCATCATTTCACAGCGTTTTCATGATGAGCGAGCCATCTATATTGCTCGTCAGTATGATATAGATGCAATTGGTTTTGCTGCAAAAGATGTAAAGGAAATGGCGAGTATAAAGACACGCATCAGGGAACGATTTGCAAGGGTGAAGGTATTCCTTGATTTACTGGTGAATAAACAACCTAAATTTTTAGGTGAGCCTGTTGTTATAGAGTAGATTTGTCGGTTATTTCCAAGCATCGCCTAGTATCATGGCACCTCCAAAATGTAGTTCTTTTATCTCTTGCAGTTTGTCGAAGGTGACACCTCCTAAAGCAAGCACCTTTGAATCTATGATGCCTGTTTCTTTTGCTTGAATAAGTTCTTCGTGCGAAAATGCCGCATGGTATCCTTGTTTTGAAATACTATCAAATATAGGGGAGAGGGATACATAGTTACATTTAGGTTTCCACTCGATCACTTCTTGAAATGAATGACAGCTTCTGCTGATGCTTCCATGCCATTCAGCGGGCGGATTTGGGTTCCGACTGTTTAAGTGGATTCCGTAGAGGTGATATTTGAGTGCTAGCGTATGATGATCGTGTAGGACCAGACGGTTTCTTAAGTTAGCTGGAATTTGTAGAATCAACGTCTCCAACTCATCATAAGAAGCTGTTGGCTTGCGTAAATGAATCAGGTCAACATCTCCACGAAGGAGAAGTTGTACGATACGTTCAGCTTCTCCTTCGAAAAATGTTGGTAAGGTAATAACTATAGTCATACAATCATTTTTAGATGATCAAATGATTCATCCCAGTCTTTCCATACGGGTTCTATTCCACGATCTTTCAGTGCCTGAGCTACTTGCTCTACTGTACGATCGTCGTTTACAGAGAACTGCTCAAGGGCTTGAGGATAACTATGGTATCCACCTGGGTTGACTCTGCTGGCGGCCGACATGGTGGTTACACCAAGTGTACACATGTTATTGCGAATGAACTCAGGTTCGCGAGTAGAGTAGGAGATATCCACATCATGGTCGAAGATACGCATGGCGAATGTGACTTGAGCCAATTCGCGGTCTGATACAATACAGTTTGGCTGAAATCCTTCATTCTGAGCTGGTCTCATGCGAGGGAAGTTAACACTGTATTTGGTTCTCCAATAATGTTTTTGAAGATAACGTAGATGGTATGCCATCATTGTTACATCTGTTTTCCACTCTTTTTCCAGTCCGAGTAAGGCACCCATGCCGATTGAGTGCACTCCTGCCATGCCCATTCTATCAAATCCGTTAACTCTCCATTCGAATTTGGATTTCATGCCGCGTGGATGATAGATATTGTAATTAGCGGCATTGTAGGTCTCTTGAAAACAGATCACACCATTCATACCATGGTGAGTGAGCATTTCGTAGTCCTCTGTAGAGAGTGGCATCACCTCTATTTTTAGGTTAGAGAAATATTTTTTAGCTCGATCTAAGGCTTCTGCAATGTAGGATGGACCTGCTTTGGCTGGATTTTCCCCTGTTACAATCAGCAGGTTTTCAAAAGGTCCCAGTTTCTTTATTGCTTTGTATTCATCTTCACATTGGTCGATGGTGAGGATGGTACGAGCCATGGGGTTCTCTCTATGAAATCCACAATAGATGCAAGAGTTAGAGCATGAATTGGTGATGTATAGGGGAATGAACATTGACATTGTTTTGCCAAAACGTTCCTGCGTATATTTTTGAGACAGTCGTGCCATCTGTTCTAAGTAAGGCTCGGCTGCTGGTGAGATAAGAGACATAAAGTCGTCCACATCACAATGTTCCTTGGCGAGAGCTCTACGCACGTCAAGATCTGTTTTTGAGGCGATTTTTTTTGTTGTATCGTCCCACGATATTTGTTTTAATTCATCGCTGAACATAGCTTAATAGTTTGTGGGTTTGTTTATTTGTTGTTTTTGGAACATGGTTTGAATGCATATTCTTTGAGTTCGGTGATCGTCGGATGTGTACCGCACATTGCACAGTCCTTATTGGGTTTGAAGTTGAAACGACAGAAATTCATGGTTTTAGCATCAAACGTTAATAAGGTGTCGGTCAGTAAATCACCTCCTATGAAATACTTAATACACTCTGTTGCTAGAAGCGTACCACAGATGCCGGCGATGGATCCGAGGACGCCCGTTATTGCACAGGTCTCCACATCTTCCAGTGCAGGGGGCTCAGGGAAGAGACAACGATAGCAGGCGGTGCCCGGTATATGTGTCATCAGTTGTCCCGTATATCTTGAAATGCCTCCCATGGAGAACGGTTTCCCGAGCATGATACAAGCATCGTTGATGAGGTATTTGGGTGAGAAGTTATCTGTTCCGTCGAGTACATAGTCGTAGTTCTGAATAATCTCGAGTGCATTCTGTTCGGTGAGGAACATCTCATGCGTGATCACATTCACATCGGGATTGATGTCCTGTATCCGACGGGAAGCAGATTCTACTTTAGGATGATTCACATCCCGAGTAGCATGGATAACCTGTCTTTGCAGATTGGAGAGACTTACAACATCACCATCAATAATGCCGATGGTGCCTACACCAGCTGCTGCAAGGTATAGGGCGATAGGAGAGCCCAACCCTCCTGCACCTACGATGAGAACTTTGGCATTGAGCAGGTTCAACTGTCCGTTCAATCCAAATCCATCCAGAATGAGGTGGCGATTGTAACGTCTCTTTTGTGTATTATTTAAGCTTTCGTAGGTCATGAGTCAGTTTGGCTGCACAGAAATTAGGTCCGCACATAGTGCAATATTCACCATCCGTATGTCCGGCTTCTTCAAAATATTGAAGGGCGCGTTCTGGATCGAGAGAAAGATGGAATTGGTCTCTCCAACGGAATTCAAATCGTGCTTTTGACAATGCATTGTCACGAATCGTGGCTCCAGGATGTCCTTTGGCAATATCAGCGGCATGTGCTGCAATCTTGAACGTGACAACACCATTCCGTACGTCTTCTTTGTTTGGGAGAGCCAAGTGTTCTTTCGGCGTAACATAGCATAACATTGCTGTACCCAGCCATGCAATCTGTGCACCACCAATGGCTGATGTGATATGATCATATCCAGGTGCAATATCTGTTACAACAGGA
This sequence comes from Paludibacteraceae bacterium, assembly GCA_045113275.1. GTDB lineage: Bacteria > Bacteroidota > Bacteroidia > Bacteroidales > Paludibacteraceae > UBA1181. The sequence continues at coordinate 8,486 of JBGUIU010000347.1, read as the reverse complement.
CCCAGGGTATAGAATGGTGCTTCATGACAATGATCAAGCTGTCGCTCCATGTTTTCTTGAATCTTCTGCATTGGCACGTGTCCTGGTCCCTCAATGAAGGCTTGTACGCCTTTTTCCCATGCACGGGTAACCAGTTCTCCCATCGTGTCTAATTCAGCAAACTGAGCTTCATCGTTTGCATCAGCCGTACAGCCAGGACGCAATCCATCTCCTAGAGAGAGGGCTGTGTCGTATTGAGCTACGATATCACATATTTCATCAAAATGTTCATATAAGAAGGATTCTTTGTCGTGGATTAGGCACCATTTAGACATGATGCTACCACCTCGACTGACGATGCCACAAAGACGTTTGTCTGCCAAATGTACGTTGTGGCGGCGAATACCTGCATGGATGGTGAAGTAATCGACACCTTGTTCACACTGTTCAATCAGTGTGTCTTTGAAAATTTCCCATGTGAGGTCTTCTACTTTTCCATTCACTTTCTCCAAGGCTTGGTAGATAGGAACAGTACCAACTGGCACTGGACAATTTCGGATGATCCATTCACGAGTCTCATGTATATTGGCACCAGTAGAAAGATCCATCAATGTGTCTCCGCCCCATTTGCATGACCATACAGCTTTTTCCACTTCTTCCTCAATGGATGAGGTGGTGGCTGAGTTACCGATGTTAGTGTTAATCTTCACAGAGAAGTTGCGACCTATGATCATTGGCTCAGCTTCAGGATGGTTGATGTTACAAGGAAGGACGGCACGTCCGCGAGCGATCTCAGATCTGATGTATTCAGGTGTGATGTGACTTTTTATACCCAGTTCCTCACAGTTCATGTTTTCACGGATTGCAACGTATTCCATTTCAGGGGTTATGATCCCAGCTTTGGCATAGTCCATCTGCGTGATATGTTTTCCTTTGATTGCACGACGAGGAAGCTGGATATGTTCAAAGCGAAGCGCATCCAACTCTGGGTTAGCAAGACGTTGTTTGCCATATTCGCTTGTCACCTCACTCAGTTGCTCTGTGTCATTTCGGTCGATGATCCATTTCTCACGGAGACGAGGTAATCCTTTTTTTAGATCCACAGTTATGTTAGGATCAGAGAAGGGACCGCTTGTATCATAGATATAAACAGGCTTGTTCTCCTCGTATTTAGGAATCCCGTTTTCGTCTTTTGTCACAGTGGGAGTGAGGTTGACTTTGATCATTCCCACGTTTATATCAGGGAAGAGCTTTCCCTTCATATAAGCTTTTTCTCTTTTTGCGTAAGCTTTATTATCTTGAGGCATAATCGGAAGAGGGTTAAGAGTTTAAAAATGCGGTAAGAGGACTAGAAGCATCAGCATGGTCGCATACAGATCCTAAGCCAGCTTCGAAAGCTGTACGTCCAGCTATAATAGCTTGTTTGAAGGCTTCAGCCATGCGAACAGGGTCGCCGGCTACAGCAATAGCGGTGTTGACCAAACAGCAATCAGCACCCATCTCCATGGCTTCAGCCGCTTGACTAGGTGTACCGATACCTGCATCAATAACTACGGGAACAGTAGCTTGCTCGATGATGATCTGTAAGAAATCTTTTGTGCGAAGGCCTTTGTTCGTACCAATAGGAGCAGCGAGAGGCATTACAGTTGCAGCACCAGCCTCTTCAAGATGCTTGCAGAGGGTAGGGTCTGCCTGACAATAAGGTAAAACGACGAATCCTAACTTCACAAGTTTCTCTGTCGCTTTTAATGTTTCAATTGAGTCAGGTAATAAATAACGAGGGTCGGGATGTATCTCCAACTTCAGCCAATTCGTACCAAATGCTTCACGAGCCATTTGTGCGGCAAAGATAGCTTCCTCGGCATTACGAACACCAGAAGTGTTAGGCAACAATTGAATATTCTTATTTTGAATGATATGCTGAAGCAAATCATCTTGTTTGTCTTGTAATTCAATACGTTTCATGGCTACAGTGACCATTTCTGTTTCAGATGCTTTGATGGCATCAGACATCACTTCATTGTTCTTGAATTTTCCAGTACCAAGGAACAAACGAGAATTGAATTCTCTGCCAGCAATTATTAGTTTTCCCATTTGATATTATTGTTAACTTGTTTATTTTTTATATTTCTCTGTGATTTCAATGATTTCTTGCATTGTTTTTATCGGATCATCCGCGCGTAGGATAGAGCCACTTAGGGCGATACCCGAGATGCCTGTTTGCATGATGTCGGGTATGTCTTCGGTTGTGATGCCGCCAATTGCCACTATCGGAATGGAGATGGAGTGATGCTTCATCTGTTCGATAATATTTTTATAACCTTCGACACCTAAAATAGGGGATAGGTTTTCTTTTGTGGTGGTGAATCGGAAGGGACCGCAACCTATGTAATTAGCTCCCGCTTTGTAGTGAGCTAAGAGATCTTCAAATGTATTGGCTGTTCCTCCAATGATATAATCGGGACCGAGCAATGCACGAGCATCGTGTATAGGCATATCGTTTTTCCCGAGGTGCACACCATCAGCATGGATTTCTTTAACTAACGCAACATGATCATCGATGATGAATGTGGCACCTGCCTCTCGACACATCTTCTGGGCTTCCAAAGCAATCGGCATAATCTCTTCAGGAGACTTCTTTTTCATTCGAAGTTGAATCCATTTGCAACCACCCTCTAAAGCCAAGCGAATGCTGTCTAGATACGTATATTTTTCGGTATAATGACTAATGAATTGTATCATCCCCCACAAGCAGCTTTGATAATTATAATATCGTTCATCTCTTGGATGGCTGTTTTAGACCACTCCGTACGAGGAACCATTTGGTTGTTGATAGCTATGGCAACACCTTTTTCAGGAAGATTCAGTTCCACTGAAAGTTCTTGAAGATTCGAAGCCGCTGTCTCTGTGTTTTTGTTGTTGATAATGACTACCATTGCTTATGATTTTTTATCATCAGCAAGAGGTGTTAGTTGAGAAGAGATAAATGATAGTAAACATTGAATAGACACATTCGTGTCAATCCCTACGACAGCATTACCTGCATCAGGTCAATGGGTATAATCTCAGCCAGTAAACCAGCACCCCTTTCGATGTTATTGTTTAAAACAATGCAAAGGTATAATTTTTTTTATTAATAAAAGTATAGAAAATAGTTTTGAATGCGGATTAATATTAGTAAATTTGTTTAAATAATGATATGATGAATGAGAAAGATGACGATGATTACATCCATACGAAAGGGCATTTTCTTTGCAGTTTTAGCAGCCGTTTTATATGCGGTTAATGCTCCGTTTTCGAAAATTGTTCTTGAACAGATACCGCCGATTTTGATGGCTGGTTTTTTATATATAGGTTCTGCCTTAGCAATGTTGATGGTCGGAGGAGCTCGATTGTTACATGGAAGGATTGGATTGGAAAAGAAATTAGAGGAGAAGGAGTGGCCTTATGTCCTGGGTATGATTGTCTTGGATATGGCTGCCCCCATCTGTTTGATGATTGGCTTAAAAAGTACTACGGCTGAGAATGCCTCTTTGTTATGTAATTTTGAGGTGGTGGTAACGGCGCTTATTGCGTTGTTGTTTTTTAAAGAGAAGATAAGTCGGAGATTATGGGTCGGCATACTTTTTGTGACGGTATCCTGTTGTGTATTATCGTTTGAGGATACGGATAGCTTTGTGTTTTCCAAAGGATCTATCTTCGTTATATTATCGGCAATATGTTGGGGATTGGACAATAATTGTACCAAGATGATTTCGGATAAAGATCCTCTTCAGATTGTGTTGTTGAAAGGATTGGTGTCGGGTAGTTGTTCGTTGGTGGTTGGGTTTATGATGGGCGAGAGGATTGAGAATTGGTGGTTTGTTGTAGCCGCTTTGTTGATAGGGGCTATTTCGTATGGATTTAGTGTTTATGTAGATATTTATGCGCAGCGATTTTTGGGTGCAGCAAGAACGAGTGCGTATTATGCTGTTTCTCCATTTATTGGTACAGGACTTTCGTTGATGATGTTTCGACAGATGCCACCTAAGGTATATTGGATTGGGTTGTTTTTGATGGCGATTGGTGCATGGCTCTGTTCCCGCGATACACCGCTGATTAATATCAATCCGAATCGTTCAATGGAGAAGAATCTGGCTGATTCGTAAATTAAATATAGAGAGTTGCACAATAGTTTATTTTTTTATCGGATGAGGGGAAGAATCCATCTCATATCAAAAATATAAAATTAAAAGATGGTATATATGAATACAAAATCAAAATACGCTCTACGTTTCTATTTGATAATTAGCGCTTTTGTTATCTTGGAAATCTTTTTTTGCGCAGGTCTTTGTTTGTTTTCAGTTTTAGGCGTAAATCTGATGTCTTTAGTATTGATTGTGACGATTTTTCTACTTGGTAAGTGGACGCTGCAATTCTATAAATACTTTCCGATTGTCACGATAACTCATACAGATGTTTTCCTTAACTATTTGGTGGGATCCAAACGTCTTTCAATTGATGATATCTGCGAATTTCAATTATTTGATATTTTCCCAGTGTCATTATGGGTTAATCAAGGTGATATGAATGGCTTTTCAATAAGAACAAAGACAGGAGAGCAATATATATTCTATGAAAAAAATTACAAGAATCCACATGAACTAAGAGCTAGATTTGCACAAATAACAAACACAAACTTTGTGCCTAGAAATTCAGCTGTCAATAATCGTTTGATTTCACTTTCTAGACCAATATCGCTTAAATTCGGAATGATAATCATTGTTGTAAGTTTGATCTCGTTTTTTGTGTTGTTGTTATTGGATTTGTCGTTTGTATCGAATACAATATACGTTCCCCTTATATTAAGCTTTTTCATAGGTTTGGCTTTGATTTTTGAATCTATGTATCATTTTTTAACAATAGAAGTGGAAGGAGTGGAAATTCGTTTTAAACGCATGAACGGTAAGATGATTACAGTAAACCTTAATGATATCATCACCAGTAATCTCACTATCTTGAATAATCGTTATGTATACTCAGACATTGCTTTTAGTTATATTACACCCGATTTTAGACGGATTGTTATAAAAGGATCAAATTTGGAACCAGAAGACTGGAATAAGCTTGTATACATACTAGAAAAAAATGGTGTGCCAGTCACTGACATTACTCATGAATAAATTGTATAGATATGCATCCATTCATTTATAACAAGCATTGTGTTTTTTATCTTCGAGTATTCTTTATACTCCCTTCTTATTTTTGATGAGGAGTTGTAGTCATACTAGTGTAAAAAGAATAATGAATAACATGAATACAAAATCAAAATATACTCTACGTTTCTGTGCAATTATTGGAATGATCCTTTTCTTGGAAATTCTTTTATGCGCACTTCTTTTATTCTTGTTGAGTAATAATCATTATCAGTTGTCTTTAATACTGATTGTGTCGATTTTTCTAGTTGGTTGGTGGATGCAGAAATACTTTAAAGTAGTTCCACCTGTCACGATAACTAACACAGAGATTATCATCGGCTATTGGGTGTGGTCTAAACGGATCCCAATCGATGAAATTTGCGAATTTCAATTGACAGATAGTTTCCCTATATCAAAATGGATTTCGGGAGATCGTGTGACGAATGGTTTTTCAATAAGAACAAAGGCGGATGAGGAATATGTATTCTATGAAAGATTTTACAAAAATCCACATGAATTAAGAGCTAGATTTGCACAGATTACAAACATGAACTTTGAACCTAGAGATTCTGCGATCGATAATCCTTTTACTTCGCTTACTTCTCCTTTGTCATTTAAAATCGAGATAATATTATTCTGGGTGTCCATTGTTCTAGCCATACTCTTTTTTTTCTTAGCTAAATCACCTGGATATGAATACTTGTTTTTTCTCTCTTTTCTTTTTATTTTATTTGCTTTTGTTATTGTTGGTTCGATATATGAAGACAAACGAAACTTCATAATAACAATTGAAGTGGAAGGTAAAGAGATTCGTTTCAAATACAATTTTCCATCCAGTAGAGTAATAACAGTAAATCTTAATGATATCATTACCAGCAATTTTGCTCTTTTGAGCAAATACACATACATGGCTTTTATTTATATTACACCTGATTTTAGACGAGTTGTTATAAAAGGATCAAATCTGGAACCTGTGAGTACTGAGCTTTTAGTGATACTAGAAAAAAATGGTGTGCCAGTCACTGATGTTACTATTGATAGTTGATAAAACAAAAATATATATAGATATGCATAAACCATTCATTCATTACAAGCATTGTTGCTTTTCTCTTCGAGTATTCTTTATACTCCCGTTTTTATTCATGATGAGTAGTTGTAGTCATACAAGTGAAAAAAGAATAATGACTACGAATGATACTATAGGTTTTTCGTGTTTAGCATATTGGGCGAAATACTATATAGACCATACAGGTGAAATACCGAATAAAGAAGAGTTTATAAGCTATAACAATGAATTATTGATGTCAATATGGTTTACGTATATGGAGAAAGACCATAAGGAGAAAATCTTTTCGGACACATTATATCAAGATATAGATTATACAGAGTTTTATAGTAGTTCTGCTACGCCTCAAGGCGAATTTATTGCTTCTAATTATCTGTTAACACATCCTACCGTTCAATTTATCAATCAGGACTCTTGTTTGCTTGTTGTGGATAGTACAGTGTACGAACATGATAGTTCGATAGTGAGTTTCACGGTCCCTATGCCGGAGATTATGATTAAAGACTCTGCCTTTTACTATAGGGGTGTGAAATTATCGTCTATAAAAGAGTGTGATAATAAAGTTTTCTATGAAGTCTGTCAGAACACCACTCCCATTCTTGTTGATTATGACTCGCCAGTGGAGTTGATAGATACTTTAATCACATATTTTGGTGGAAAGTATATTCGTACCAAACCTTTTGGACGATCTAAAGAAGAACGCATAGTAATGTGTCATTCGAGGCCTTGGTGGTGTGAGACAAATGGTATTTTGAATATGCCTGTTTATGAGTTTTCAGATTCTTTATATATTGAGGAGGAAAATACTCTTTCGGAAAAAGAAAAACAAAAAATGGAAGATGCTCGAATGAAGGATTTTGTTGGTATTATGACTGGACATGCAGATATGATACTTCAACGACGTAACGATACTATCTATTTGAATGGGAAACCAGTAAATGATAGTTGTCGCATAGATCCTGATGAGTATGTTCTTATTGATTTAACGCTCGATAATACCTATAGGGATGTGTGTGAAATCGCTCGTTTCCTTTTGAAGGCGAAATACTCAAAGTCTTTCAGTGAATCTCCCGATGATGTAAGGTTGAAATGTTTTTTCAAATCTGATGATGAGGTTCTTCGTGCTAAATTAATTACTGAACCTTTACCGATAGTAGAGATGCACGGCCGTGCGTCTCTACGGTAACCGACGGACAATTCAATTATTTAATTTAATATGTCCGCAGAATGAAATAGGGGAAAAAACGCAAAATATTGCGTCTCTACACACAAAAGTATTATTTCTTCGTGAGGAAGATCCGAGAAGTCACAGTGTGTTATTAAGATTGTTGCGTTTGCATCATCGTCTTTGCTTTGTCTTGGTCAATGTCGTCGTAGATCATTCTTTGGGTAGGTATGTTGAACCTTTGTATTAGATATTTCATCTGGTCAATCGTTTCTAAAACATTCTCTTGGACGTTTTCATCAATAGAGAAAAGTGCATAAGCTATATTCCTTTCGAGATATAGGTTTTGACAACTCTTTTTCATGTGACAGTATTCGTACCATTCTTTGATTGTTTTTGCCATTTCTTCAAATTTGTCAAAAGGAAGAATGTATATGGCTGTTATGATATGTGATTCTTTGAAGCCATTTGCATTTGCTTTTATTAAGGCAATCTCAATCTCCCAATTGTCTGCTGTTTTGATAAAGTAATTCAGAGAAATGGGTTGGACTATTAATTTGGTGTCTTTTGAGAACCATTTATTCACAAAGTCTGAGAGCGTTTGTGCCATTTTTCGAATCGTTACGAATGATTGAATATATGTCCCGATTAATGTTGGTGGAATGATGATTGTTGGACAGAGAAAACTTATGAGTATGGTTTCTTCCCAAGAATGAGAAGAAGTCTGAGGGGTTGAGTGGTTCATAATGCAAAGTACTATAAAGAGTATTATTCCTGATAGTGAGGTTATAGGTAATAGAATTCCTAAGGTTGATAGAAACCATTTCTTTTTCGATTGATAATAAATGTCTTTTCTGCTGAGGAGGGCTTGCCAAGTTTCTTTTAAGGTTAAATACTCTCCGATGATGACGTGTGTGTTTATCATGAGAACGTATTATTGTATTAGTTGATGAAAAAATATAGGAGATGTTTTCAAGGAAAACATCTCCTATTCATTAGAATAAATTATTATTTACTTAATAATCTCCATTCCTTTTTTCAAGGCAGCCTCATTCATTGGGATGAGGTGGTGGTGACGTTCAGGAAGGGTTTTCTTCAA
>JBGUIU010000346.1:0-2558 GCA_045113275.1 Paludibacteraceae bacterium | reverse complement strand
TCATCAGATTCGTAATGGTGGATTAAAGTACCACGAGGAGCTTCTACAATACCTACACCTTTACCTTCAGTTCTTTCTAATTCATCTGGGAATTTTTTACCGGATAAATCTTCTTCTAATGCAGCAGCAGCACATTCAGCGGATGCTAATAATTCAATGAGTCTAGCATAGTTGAATAATAATGGTGCTTGTGCGTAACCGAAAGCATCACGGAAAGCGTTAAGAGCTTCTTGTGCGAGAGGTGCTTCTTTAGGCATTTGGTCACAAACGTTAATCCTGGATAATGGTGCAACTCTGTAAATACCTTCTGGGTATCCCATTTCTTTAATGTAAGGGAATTTTAACCAGGAGTAAGGTTTTACATGTTCAGCAACGTAATCAGTATATTCTTCGTTTCTGTATTCGAATAAGTCGCTTCCATCTTTGTCTTTGAATCTGATGTTACCGTTATATACATCCCAAGTTCCATCAGGTTTTACAGTACCACAGTGTCTAGTGTCACCGAAGTTACCTAATGATGCAATTAAATCAATGTTTTCTTCAAATACAGGAATAGCTAAGTCTAAAGTAGCTTGTGCTAATTCGACATTTTGTTTAGCTCTTTCAAGTAAATCTTTTTGAGTATCAGCATCTAATTCGGTAGAAATACCACCCGGAGTGGAAGAAGTAGGGTGAATAGGACGACCACCGATTTTTCTAACCATTTCTAAACCGTTTCTTCTGATGTTGATAGCTTGAAGTGCTATTTCAGGCATGTCTTTAATTACTTGGAAAACATTTCTAGTTTTTCTAGTTCCATTTGGAATGATTAAATCTGGTGCTGCTAAGAAGTAAAAGTGGAGAGCGTGGGAGTGCATGTATGAACCCCAGTTCATAATTTCTCTCATTCTGTATGCAGCAGGTAAGATTTCGTAATCATCATAACCAAAGATTTGGTCGACTGCTTTAGCAGCAGCTAAGTGGTGTTGTACATCACAAATACCACAAATACGAGGTACTAATCTTGGTAATTCTTCTACAGGACGGCCTGTTAAGAATTTTTCAAAACCTCTGAATTCCATAACGTGTAATCTTGTTTCTTCTACATTTCCAGCATCATCAAGATGTACTGTAATTTTAGCGTGTCCTTCAATACGAGTGACAGGCTCCATAGTAAGTTTAACCATTTTATTCTCCTCCTTTCTGCATTTTAATTGGTACTAAAGCAGCAGGTAATGTGTAAGTATAGAAAGTACCTACAATATCATCTAATTGATTTGCGACAGTTTCAGGATCAACGGTTTTATCTTCTTGTACACCGTAGTCAGATGCAATCGCACTGATCATTTTAGCTCCTTGGTCTAATACTTTAGCAGTAGGACCGTAACATCCTCTACATTGGATACCAATGGATGGACATTCAGCACCGCATAAGGATACAGTTGCAGGACCCATACATACTAAACCTTGAGTAATTAAACATAAATCAGGTTCAGGAGCACCTAATTCAAATTGTCTTTTAATGAAGTCCATTGCTAAACCAGCAGGTGGTTTTTCTCTAGGACATACTTCACAAAGGTTAGTGGAAGGTAATTCGATTGTGTCTCCTCTTAATAATGCTAAAACAGCTTCAGCTACAACATCAGAACGAGGTGGGCAACCTGGAATCATTAAGTCAATATCCATACATTCACTTAATGGTCTTACTCTGCTTTCAAGATGAGGTACATCTTCGTTAGGAATAATTCCATCAGGGTTTACAGTAGATACTGAGTTAATGTATGCTTCTTGTTCTAATTCTTCAACAGTCCATAAGTTTCCAAGACCTGGAATACCACCGTAACATGAACAAGTTCCGTAACAAATTACCATGTTAGCTTTTTCATTTAACATTTCAGCTAATTCTCTGTTTTCATCGTTTCTGATTCCACCTTCGACAATAATGATATCTAAATCTGGTACTTCATCATATTTAGTATCCATGAGCACAGGGGAAAATTCGAAATCCGCAAATTCCATAACATCAATTAAGGATTCGTGGAAATCCGCAATGGATAAGTGGCAACCGGAACATCCGCCTAACCACATAGTTCCTATTTTAACTTTATCTGCCATATTAAACTCCTCCAATTTATCTTTCAGCATCTAATTGTTCTTTTAATGGAGCTGGACCTAATTCTTTGATTCTGTTAACCATCATTTTAACAGATTCAGAGAATTTTTCACCTTCGGATGCGGAAATCCAATCGTGGTGAACTCTTTCTCTTCCAATTCCGATATCTTCAACTAATTTATAAATTAATCTCATTCTACGATCTAATTTGTAGTTTCCAGCGTCATAGTGGCAGTCACCCATGTGACATCCTGCTACGAATACACCGTCAGCACCTTCTTTAAATGCTTTCAAAACAAATTGTGGGTCAATTCTACCAGAACACATTACACGAATAACTCTAATATTCGGTGGGTATTGCATCCTAGCAGTACCAGCAGTGTCTGCTCCTCCATAGGAACACCAGTTGCAACAAAACATTACAATTTTTACATCATCAGCCATAGAGTTTCTCCTCCTCTATAAA
>JBGUIU010000345.1:0-2362 GCA_045113275.1 Paludibacteraceae bacterium | reverse complement strand
GTCGCCGAGCTTGATACCATCGAGGAGAACGTAAGGAATGTTCTGCACAATGGCATAATCATATCCCGTTGTGCCATACCACACGCCGAGGGTGAGGTTTGAATCGTTTCTGAATGCAGAAGCAGCAATACTTGTTACACTCTGCGGAATTTCCGCATATTCAAGATTTGAGCAATTAGCAAATGCAAAATAAGAAATGCTCTTTGCTCCTTCCGCAATTGATACGGATTTCAAAGAAGAACAGTTATAAAAACAGTACTCCGGAACATCCGCGCTGCCGTTATACTCAAGTGTTTCCAACTTATTACAGTTATCAAAAGCGTGCTCGCCGATTCTTGTAACAGACTGTGGAATTACCAAATCGCCCTCAATCTCAGTACAACCGCTGAAGGCGTACATTCCTATACGGTTCAAGTGCTCTGCCCGAGACAAATCGACGCTTTTTAAATCGGTATCATTTTCAAAAGCCCAGTTAGCAACAGATATAAAATACCTGTTAGCCAACATATCCGGAACTGACAGATTGGGCTGTTCATGATCCCAATCCACCAATGAGATTGATGTATTATTGACAACAGAGTATGAATAACCGTTGACAATGTAGATTGTATCTGCAGAAAAGCTAACTACCGATGCGGATATAAGTAGTACAAATACCACAATCAGGCTTAGTATTTTTTTTGTTTTTTTCATATCATCACCTATGTTTTGATAGAAAGTACAGGCAGTACTTTGACGCACTGCCTGTAACTTATTGATTAATTACTCATTGAGGTTATCGTTAATTTCATCGCCGGATGTCTCCGGGTCACTGGCAAGTTGTTGTATCAACATATTCTCAAAACAAAGCTTCACCAAATCAAATTCCGGGGTTTCGTAATTCTTTTTTTTCAATGTTATTACCTCCCTTATTAATTAGAAAGATCAGCTTCATCATAGCCGTTTGCAATTTCAGCGATATCCTTAATAGTAAAGTAAATTGGCTTGCTAAGCTGTATTGTTCCGTCTTTCTCAACCATGTAAGCATATGCCCTGTAAACATAGTTCTTTCTTCCGGTGTTCTGACCGCTGGAATGGCTGATATTCGGGAACGCCTGAGTAAACTCAATTCTGTTTTTATTATCAAGCTTATTCAATGCAATAACTGATTTCAGATATTCATGACCTTCACCGTATCCATCTGTACCGTTGCTAATAAACTGTTGAGCATTAGTCTTAGCTGTTTCCTCAGTAGATTTGTATTGCTCAGCATATTGATCTCCGGTCTTAGTCGCACCGTCAACAGCTCCGATACGGTCGATAAGCACGCCTGTAGTTACACCTGTGTCTGGTGTATTATTAAGCTGAACATTATCTTGTCTTGCAAAGTCAACAATAAAGTTAGAGAAGATTCTATCGCCCTGATACTTCCATCCATCCTTTACTTTATTGCCGCCGCCACCGTTGTTCCACTGGTTACGCGCATTCTCTGTAAAGCTGATTGAAATATCTCTTGCCTCAGCCTTAGCTCTTTCATCAGCAGATATAACCGCAGCAGTCGTGTAGATCGGCGTTACGGTATAATCCTGATAAATTGAGAAATTAAAGCCTTCATAGTAACATCTGGCAACCTCAACAGCTTTCTGGGTATCGGTTTCTGTTGTCATAATACTCCAATACTGGAAGTTATATGGAGCATAATTGCCGCCCTCAATCTTATAGATTGTTTGGGGAGCAGTTACAAAGTTAGGCTTAATAGACGGATCCTCTGCAACTTCTTCGTGATTTAGCATATAGGGAGTTGCAAATGTAGCATCATTTTTTTTCAGCTGCTTTGTATAACCTGCGCTTGGATCTGTATTGTCATCAATATAAATGACACGTCCTGCAGAATCTTTTTCGAATTCTACGCCTCCATTTGTCAACTTAGCACCAAACGGGAACTTATATATAATAGTTTTGGTAGTATTTTTCTGTTGAGTAGCATTAACTGTCAAAGAAAATTGTTTATTTTCATAGAAATAATTTACGTTTGGAAGTTGAGATGTTCTTAAATCCCATGTAAGCTTCTCGCGTAAGTTTTTCTCATAGGGAGACTTGATTGCCAAGAACTCTGCTTCAGTATTGGGATTAAATTGATAGAAGTCAAGTGTTCCTGAAGTAGGTAATGAATCTCCGGTTTTATCATCGGTGGTGTAAGTTTTTGGACTAACATACGTTTCAAACTCTTCTTTGGTAAACTTATCAGTTACCTGATAATACTGAGGTCCGTACTGCTTACTGGTGTAGGTATACTTGATAGTATAGCTAAGCGCAGTATCCAAGCTCGAGTAGAAGGTCTGGCTGTTCTTTGATTTATCGAATATCTTCTCTTCGCCGTCAT
>JBGUIU010000344.1:0-1635 GCA_045113275.1 Paludibacteraceae bacterium | reverse complement strand
CAGGAAACAAAGGTGTCACGTTGAATCTGAAGAGTACAAGAGGAACCGCTATCAAGGCTAATATGCTGAAAAATACAGATCAATCTATGTGGAACCTCAACTGTGAGGGATACCATTACGCTATAGCTTTGAATAAGGGTATCTCTCAGTGGAACGGTGCAGTTGAAATGCATGCAAAATGTCATTCGACAGATGGATATGCAGCCTTCAAGGCAGCTCCGTCTAGTGGAGCTTTTGGCTCAGCTATCTACGAAGATGGTTGTAATTATATATTCACAACCATATATAACGAAGAGACAGAGATGGATGAAGATGGTTATGCATTTATATTTGATGATAATACACAAGCCAAAGAACTTCATTTGTATGTCGATCCGAAGATTTCATTGGCTGATACAAGCATAGCATTCACGAATGGTGAGTATAAGGATATGGTGAAAGCATTAGAATCATTCAATGAGATTGATGAAAAGGCTAAGATTATTAGTGAAAATGCTATAAACATCAGTGGTATGATGTCGTATGATTTTAAAACACATACGCTGACAATGGAGGATGCTTTTGTCTATGCAGAGACAAGTGGAGCCTTGCATATTGGTAAGTCATTCCTTGATACATTGTATATAAAAATTGTGGGTACAGGAAATGGAATCGCCAGTCAGTCTAATTTCTCTGGACAATCAGAAGCTTCATTCTTGATAGATCAGAATGTTAAATTGATAGGAGATGGAACATTGTATATCGAGGGAGATGATTCTAATGGTATAAAATTAGGAGAGAACAGTGTCTTGACATTGTCTGATCAGATAAGTCTGTTAGATTGGTCGAACGGAGATGCAGCTGGTATCTCGGATATTGATGGTGGTAACGCAGGCTCTAAGTTCGTGATTGAGAAAGATGCCTATTTGTATTCGACAAATGGACTTCACGGTGTCACTGAGTTTGTCATAGACAACAAGGGAACTAAGAAGACGAAACATATTTTATACCCATATGCTGCAAGTTATACATTTGACACGCTTACTCACGAGATAGTATATACTGCACCTGTAGAAAAAGAAGAGGATGATCGTTTGCTTATTATCGGAGCTGGTTATGATATGCAGATCGCAGATCGTTGGGTGAGTGATTTCAATGCCAAGGATATAATGGGTGATGGAAGTGTGGTGTTTGACGAGAAAACAAGAACATTGAAGTTGAAGAATGTTTCGTTGGAGGGTACAAACGCAGCTATGTGGATAAATGAGAAGAACATAGTGGTTGATGTCAAAGACGTATGTAGCTTCTATGGTGATAATGGGTCAGCGCATATTGTTGTAGGCATAGATGGATCTGTTATATTCACGGGAGATAGTATGGTGTTTGTGTCGGATGGTAAAAAGACGACGGAAGGACTTATAGTGATTGGTTCTGCGACATTCACCGAAGTGTCAGCCTTATTTGAAGACGAAACAGGTATATTAGCGAGTGGTTCTTTGTGCATTCGTAAGTCTCTGATGGATTTCAAAGCTAATTCAACTATTACTGGTGGAAGTCACGATTTCCGTTTGGAATTTGCCAAGTTTGAAAACGAGGAATATGGATTTAAATATGGACGTGTTCTGGTGTTGGAAACGGATGAGGATGTAGAAGGAA
>JBGUIU010000343.1:0-34775 GCA_045113275.1 Paludibacteraceae bacterium | reverse complement strand
GGAGTTTTTTGTGATTATTGCGATTCCGATTCTCTGCAATCACAAAATAAGCATCCTCATTCTCTCGTTTTAACCATTCTGCATCATTTTAATGCTTATTAAAACGATGCAAAAGTTTTAAAATGACTTGATATGACATAAGGTTTTATCTCCCGTAAAAATTTTATGATGTGTTTGTTTGTTGTATATTTGCCGTGCTGGGTTGCACGGACTACCTTTTGTCCCGCCCAGCATTTATCAGAGACCATTTAGAGCATTTGAGAAAACTTGGATTAATTTGAAAATAATAGATTATAATATTAAGGGAATTGGGAATGATTCAGGCTATTATTTACGTAAAGAAGAGCAAATTCATAAAAATGTCTATTTTTATGTTTGTCTTTTCGTTTTGTGCTTATTTGCAAAGTTTTGCATATACGCAAGATTCGATCTTTGTCATTCGAAAAAAAAATATAATAGGACCGTATCTTGAAATTGATTCTGTGACTCATGATTCATTACTTTCATATATAAAAATGGGAAAAGTTTCTTTTGTGTGTATTGAGCCTTATAACGAAATTGCAATATTGCTACCCGACGCTTCTAGTAGAGGGCATATCTATCCCGTTCGTACTTATTCTGACTATAGTCCAAAATTAGGCGGTCGTCTTCATGGAATGAACGATGTTGAATTGTCGGATATGGGAGAAAACCGGAGCTTGCCTTCAAAAGAAACTGTTGGTCCATATCTTCAACCAGCGACGATAAATATACAAGAAGACGATATCGCATCTTATTTCACAAAAGATTCAATTGTTAGTTTACGTGAGAGGTCAATGTCAGATTACGGAAAATATATTTACTCCGAATACAATGTTACTTACACTTATTTTAAAATTAAGGAGGAGGCTAAAAAGAAGTATGAAGATGTGAATTTTTGCAACTACTTAAAAGTAGCTATTATGGGTGATACTTTTTATATAGTTACCTACTTAAAACATAAAACTGTGCCTCCGCAAAAGGCCATACGGCATGGTACTCAAATAATAGGGGAGAATGATTGTATTGAAACAATGAAAGTAAAAGAACGTAGTTATAGTACCCCTTTAGGTAATTTGACTTTAGGATCTAACTTTAAAGGGACAAAAGCGAATGAAGGAGTGCTTATTCCATCTGGAGCACTGGTTAACTCATTCCCACTTGTTGAGAATAATATAGAATACACAGTTGGGGTTAATAATGATAAAATCATTTACATAAGCACTGCAGATAAAAACTTTAGAATAAACAATTTAAAGATAAATGACCTGTTGCCAAAATCCTATTTTGATAGAGAATGGGGTTACATACCAGGATGGGGATATTACATGGAAATTGAATCGGGATGGTATGCTGGTTTTGATTTCCAAACAAAACCAGATAAAGAATCTCGGATACAATGGTTTTTTAAATTTGATTTTAACAAATAAACGATATGTTTAAAGGTGAAATAGTATCATCGTATGTAGAACATTATCGGTAAACAAAGGTGAAAAATTTCATACGAATTATACTTATGAGGAAATTGACAAAGATTCAAATGACAAAATCCATAATGGTAGTCATGGCTTTCTTAATTCCTAGATAAAATCGAACCTTTGTAACGATTATAACCGCAACACTCCTTATGAAAAATTGAGTAAAGATGAAGGGACTGGAAGATAAAGATTATATTCCAGCTCCATCTGTAAACTGCATAGTGATAGCTTTCCTTTGAACGATCTTAGAGCATGGTTCGATGCTTTCGGTTACCCAAATGTTTCCTCCGATGACTGTATCATGTCCGATGGTGATTCTACCTAAGATGGTTGCGTTAGAATAAATGGTAACATTATCTTCTATGATTGGGTGTCTCGGTGTGTTTTGTGGAGTACCATTTTCATCGTATGTGAAGTGTTTTGCACCCAGCGTGACACCCTGATAAAGGGTGACATGGTTGCCGATGATACAAGTACCACCGATGACCACACCTGTACCATGGTCAATACAGAAGTACTCTCCAATTTTAGCACTTGGATGGATATCGATACCTGTTTTAGAGTGAGCCATCTCTGTAAGAATACGTGGAAGGACAGGCACATCCAGTTCCACTAATCTGTGGGCAATACGATAATGTATCATCACCTGCACAATAGGGTAGCAGTAGATGATCTCTTCATAGGCTGTCACCGCAGGATCCGAGTGAAACATAGCATCAATATCGGTGTACAGCTTATGTTTGATGTTGGGTATGTCATCAATAAAATTGTTGACAATCTGTTCAGCTTCCTTTTTAGATATTTCTTGGTTATTGAATGTTTTGAATGCCAACATGATTTGTTTTGTTAGCAGTCTATAAAGTTCATCTATACAGATTCCTATGTGATAATATCGTATGTTTGTGGTCTCTCCTTTTGTTTCAAAGTAGCCTGGGAATATGATTTGCTTAATCAGCTCTACAATATGAGTGATGACTTCGATGGAAGGTAACTCGTCTGTATTATAACTTGTCTTTTTTTCCTCTTCTGATATCTTACTTAGTTGATTGACAACACGATCTATTATCTCCTCTTTATTCATTTTACGCAACGTTATGATTTATTATGCAAAGAAACAAAAATAAAATGAAGGAGACAAAGAAATAACCTATTAAAATAGTATGAAAATAAGGAAAGAGGGGGAAAAACAGCAAGGACCACACTTTATCTCAAAGTATGGTCCTTTATAATAGTCACAGATTTGTAGTTGAATCTAAAGATTGACCTATAGATTCTGAGAAATAGTTCCTAATAAGCTTGTTCATGAACATCTTTGACCGCCCGTCCGCTTGGTTCGTTCATTTTCTTCCATGCGGCATCCCACTCTAAGGCGATTGCTGTCGAACAAGCTACAGAGGCTTCATGAGGGACACTCTTAGCAGCGGATTCGCTAGGGAAGTGTTCTTCGAAGATGCTTCTATAGTAATATTCTTCTTTGTTCAGAGGTGTGTTGATAGGGAATCTTTCTGCGGCATGAGCCATTTGTTCATCACTTACAGCCTCTGACGTGATTTGTTTTAACGTATCAATCCAACTGTAGCCAACACCATCGCTGAATTGTTCTTTCTGTCTCCATGCAACACTTTCTGGCAGCATGTCGGCAAAAGCCAAGCGCAAGATTTTCTTTTCAATTTCTTTTCCTGGACACATCTTTGTCTGAGGATTTAATCTCATGGCTACATCCAGAAATTCTTTATCTAGGAAAGGAACTCTACCTTCCACGCCCCATGCAGAAAGAGCTTTATTGGCGCGAAGACAATCGTATAGGTATAGTTTACCTAATTTACGGACAGTCTCCTCATGAAAAGCTTTTGAATCGGGTGCTTTGTGGAAGTAAAGATAACCTCCGAAAATCTCGTCGGCACCTTCACCACTAAGTACCATCTTGATTCCCATGCTTTTGATAACACGGGCTAATAGGTACATTGGAGTGGATGCGCGGACAGTCGTCACATCATATGTCTCGATGAAGTAAATCACATCTCGAACAGCATCCAATCCTTCTTGAATGGTGTAGTTTATCTCATGATGAATAGTTCCGATGTGTTCAGCCACATCACGTGCTTTTGCTAAATCGGGTGCACCTTTTAGTCCGACAGCAAACGAGTGAAGCTGTGGCCACCAAGCATCGTGCATATCATTTGTCTCCACACGTTTCTTCGCAAATTTCTTTGCAATAGCAGATATGATAGAACTATCCAACCCTCCTGATAATAAGACTCCGTAAGGTACGTCGCTCATCAGTTGTCTTTTGACAGCTGCCTCTAAGGCATCGTGTAGGGCGTTGATGTTAGCATCATTCTCCTGTACGTTCTTATATTCCTGCCAATCTCTCTTATACCATTTTTTCATCACGCCCTCTTTGCTCCAGTAATAATGACCTGGCAAGAACGGTTCGTATGAATCACAGAATCCTTCCAAGGCTTTTAATTCGCTTGCACAGTAAACGGTTCCGTCGGCATCCTTTCCGATGTATAATGGAATAACACCGATTGGATCTCTTGCAATGAGAAACTCATCTTTCTCTTCATCGTATAATGCAAACGCAAATATACCGCTTAGATCTTCCAAGAAATCAATGCCTTTCTCTTTGTAAAGGGAAAGAATGACCTCACAGTCGCTGCCTGTTTGGAACTTATACTTATCAGCAAACTCTTTGCGTATCTCACGATGGTTGTAAATCTCTCCGTTGACCGCAAGGATTTGTTTCTTATCAGGACTGAAAAGTGGCTGACCTCCACTCTTAGGATCTACGATTGATAGACGTTCATGGGCTAGGATAGCGCTCTTGCCCACATATATTCCGCTCCAGTCTGGTCCCCTATGGCGGATCTTTTGTGACATCTTGAGTGCTTTGGCACGCAATTCGGCACTCTGTTGTCTTATATTGAATATTCCTACTATTCCACACATAATGATTGTAAATTAAGAATTGTTGAGTTGATAAATTGTACGAAGAATTATTTAGATGATAAATAATTATCTACGGCTTCTGCTGTTTTCCTACCACTTGCAATCGCACGTACAACTAGGCTGGCACCACTCTGTGCATCTCCAGCGACAAAGACGTTGTCAGCAAATTGAGCATGTTCTGGTTTCAGGAATCCCATAGCCAATAAAACCATGTCACATTCGATGATCTCTTTCTTTCCGGTTGGTTTCATGATTGGTCTTCCTCCCTCTGGATTTGGAACCCATTCTACCTCTTCTACCTCAGCACCTGTCAGGACACCATCTTTGCCGATAAACTTGTTGGTGTTCAATAGCCATCTTCTTTCACATCCCTCCTCATGAGAGGTGGTTGTCTTCAGGATGACAGGCCAGTTAGGCCATGGTGTTGCAGGGTTTTCTCCTACAGGAGGTTTTGGCATGATCTCAATTTGTGTTACGCTAACCGCTCCTTGTCTGTGAGCCGTACCGATACAGTCGGAACCAGTATCTCCACCACCGATTACCAAGACCTTCTTACCTTTGGCACTTACTAATTCACTCTCTTTGAATTTCTTGCCAGCTAATATTCTGTTTTGTTGGCTTAACATCTCAAGAGCTAGATATATACCTTTTAGTTCACGACCTTCTATCTTCAGATCACGAGCTGTAGGGGTACCTGTACAGATTACGTACGCATCAAAGCCTGCTGGTAATTTTGTCTCATCAACTGTTTTATTGTACTCGAATTTCACACCTTCCGCTTCCATCACCTTGATTCGGCGGTCAATGACGCTTTTCGCTAATTTGAAATTTGGAATACCATAGCGAAGAAGACCTCCTGCAGCTTCGTTCTTTTCATAGACAGTCACATCATACCCTTTGTAATTGAGTTGGTTGGCTGCAGCTAATCCAGAAGGGCCTGCGCCGATGACTAACACTTTCTTTCCGTTACGTGTAGGATGTTCTATTGTAACATATCCTTCCAAGAAGGCACGTTCTGCAATGGCACACTCGTTTTCTCTACAAGTTGTAGGTTCTCCGATGGTGAGGTTCAACACACATGCTTTCTCACAAAGGGCAGGGCAGATACGTCCTGTGAATTCAGGAAAATCATTTGTCTTCCTTAGGAGTTTATATGCTAGTTCCCAGTCTCCTTTGTATAGTGCATCTTGCCATTCAGGTTGTTTGTTGCCTAGAGGACATGCCCAGTGACAGAATGGAACTCCGCAATCCATACAACGAGAGGCTTGGAGCTGTCGGTCTTTAGTATTTAATGTCTGTTCTACCTCCGCAAAGTCGTTTATTCTCTCATGTATTGGACGATGACCTGCTTCTTTACGAGGAATAGTCAGAAATGCTTTAGGGTTTCCCATAATGATCGTATGTTAGGGAGAAACGGGTAATTTCCGAAAGGGCCTTGCCCGTTTCTCAAATTCTGTTTGATAATTTACTTGATAATTGATTAGTAGTCACGTTGAATATCAGCGATTTTGTCTTGGAGCTTTTTTAATTGCTCTTCTTGAAGCACGCGCTTATATTCGATAGGAATAACTTGGATAAACTCATTTATGTAATGATTCCAGTCATCTAACATTGTACGGGCTAGTTTTGAACCTGTATATACCCAGTGTTGATGGATCAAATCATGTAATTCTTTTCGATATGTTGTTTCTTCAACTAGACTGAGTTCTACCATATCCATGTTGCAGAAGTAATCGAAGTTATGATTCTTATTCCATACATAGGCAATACCGCCTGACATACCTGCACCAAAGTTTCTTCCAGTTGTACCTAAGACGACAACTCGTCCGCCTGTCATATATTCACAGCAGTGATCGCCTGCTCCTTCAATAACAGCAATGGCTCCAGAGTTTCGAACGCCAAAACGTTCTCCTACACAACCATTTACGTAAAGTTCACCTGTCGTAGCACCATATAGTCCAGTGTTTCCTGCGATGATGTTATTCTCTGCTACGAAGTTGCTTCGTACAGGTGGTATGATAATGATACGACCGCCACTTAATCCCTTGGCAAAATAATCGTTGGTTTCACCTTCTATCTTGAAGTTGATACCCTTTGTTAAAAAGGCACCAAAGCTTTGTCCTGCAGATCCTTTGAACTTGACATTGATGGTAGAGTCTGGTAATCCCTTCTCACCATACTTAGATGCGATAAGTCCTGAAAGCATCGTACCACATGCACGATCAGTATTTTGTATCGTATAATCCAAGGATATCTCCTGTTGATTCTCGATGGCTGCTTTTGCCTGCTCAATGATGCTCAGGTCTTTTACATCGTTTACCTTTGTGAATGGACGACCATCATAATGAAGTTCGCCATTGCCTTTAGCAAGTAAGCGAGAGAAATCCAATGTAGATGCTTTTGTATCCTTATCTGTTGCTTTTGGTATTATCAGTTCTGTGTGACCAATGATGTCATTCAAGTTCTTATAACCCATCTCTGCCAGATACTCTCTTACTTCTTGGGCTAGGAATCTGAAATAGTTCACAATGTATTCAGAGTGACCACGGAAACGTTTACGTAAAACAGGATCCTGTGTGGCAACACCTACTGGACATGTATTGGTATTACATTTACGCATCATGACACAACCCAAAAGAATCAGAGGTAATGTACCGAAGCTAAACTCATCGGCTCCTAACATAGCCATCATGATAACATCTCTACCGGTTTTAAGTTGACCGTCTGTCTGAAGACGTACCTGAGCACGAAGTCCGTTCAGTGTCAATGTCTGTTGTGTCTCAGACAAACCGATCTCTGGTGAGATACCTGCGAAACGCATAGATGAAGCAGGAGAAGCACCTGTACCACCCTCAGCACCTGAGATAACGATCAAGTCAGCTTTTGCTTTTGCCACACCAGCGGCAATGGTTCCTACACCACTTTCAGCAACTAATTTGACAGATACGGCAGCTGTTGGATTGATGTTCTTCAAGTCAAAGATCAACTGTGCCAAATCCTCGATTGAATAGATATCATGGTGAGGTGGTGGTGAAATCAATGAGATGCCAGGAATTGAATTACGCGTCTTGGCAATGATCTCATTTACTTTAAATCCTGGTAATTGACCACCTTCACCTGGTTTTGCTCCTTGTGCTACCTTGATCTGTAGTTCTTCTGCATTAACAAGATACTCGGCGGTGACACCAAAACGACCAGAAGCAATCTGTTTAGTCTTAGAACTTAAAGAGATACCATCCTCGGTTGTTTTATGATAACGGATGTTGTCTTCTCCACCTTCACCTGTATTGCTTCGTGAACCAAGTTTGTTCATCGCAATAGCGATGGCTTCATGAGCCTCTTCTGATAGAGCTCCGAATGACATAGCACCTGTTACGAAATGCTTCACAATACTTTCTACAGATTCTACTTCGTCTATTGAAATAGGTTTAGCAGCCTTCTTGTAGTCGAAGAAATCACGGATGAAGATTGGCTTCTCTTTGAAGTCCACAAGTTTTGTGAAATCTTTGTATTTCTTATAATCGTTTGTGCGAGTAGCAATCTGCAATGTTGCGATGGTTTCAGGATTCCAAGCATGAGCTATACCGTCTTTTCGGTAAGCGAACTGACCGTTATTTGGAAGTAGGTCAGTCATCTCTGCTGGTCCGTATGCCTCATTATGTAGTTTGATAGCATCGTCTGCCAAATGTTTTAATCCTATACCACCGATTGTAGAGATCTCTGTACCGAAGTAGGTTTTCAATAGATCCTCGCTAAGACCGATACTTTCGAATATCTTAGCACCACGATAAGAACGGATGGTAGAGATACCCATTTTAGACATGATCTTGAACAATCCTTTGCATACGGCTTTAATATAGTTTTGTTCAGCAGTAGGATAATCCTCTTGGATCTTTCCTTTCTTTACTAAATCATCAATAACAGCGAAGGTCATGTATGGACAGATGGCAGAAGCACCATATCCTAGCAACAATGCGGCATGCATCACTTCACGAATCTCTCCAGACTCTACGATCAAGGCTGTTTGAACACGCTTTCCTGCGTTGATCAAGTAATGGTGAACAGCACTGACAGCTAATAAAGACGGAATGACGGCATGATTCTTATCGATATCCTTATCGCTTAAGATGATATAGTTGATTCCTTTATCAACAGACTCTTCCGCTTTCTTACATAAGATGTCTATTGCTGTTTTCAGTCCCATCTCTTTGGCTTCCATATCAAAAGAGAGAGGAAGCTTCACTGTGTTAAATCCTTTGTAACGAATGTTGCAAAGAATATCCAATTGTGTGTTGGTTAAGACAGGATGAGGTAAGCGGACCATCTTACAGTTGTTCTCATCAGGAGTAAGGATGTTGCTGCCTACTGCACCGATGTACTCAGTCAATGACATTACCAAGTCCTCACGAATAGGGTCGATAGCAGGGTTGGTTACTTGAGCGAACTGCTGACGGAAGTAGTTGAAGAAGATCTGCGGACGGTCTGATATGACAGCCAATGGCGTGTCATTTCCCATAGAGGCTACAGGTTCAGAACCGGTAGTACACATTGGAACGATGGTTTTGTCAATATCTTCCTGACCGAAACCAAAGTTGATCAGTTTACGGTTGTAGTCCTCTACATTATTCGCAATCTTTCTACCGCTCTTCAGTTTCTCTAACTGGATACGGTTGGTACTTAACCATTGTTTGTATGGATGTTCAGAAGCCAATTGAGCTTTCAGATCACCATCATAATAAATCTTACCTTCTTGTGTATCAATCAATAAGATCTTACCAGGTTGAAGGCGACCTTTCTGTTTGATTTGAGAAGGGTCGAAGTCCATCACACCCACTTCGGATGCTACCAACATCATATCGTTGTTGGTGATTAGATAACGAGAAGGACGTAGTCCATTACGGTCAAGCATTCCACCGGCATAACGTCCGTCGCTGAACAACAGAGCAGCAGGGCCGTCCCATGGTTCCATTAAGATGGAGTGGTATTCATAGAATGCTTTTAAGTCGTCGCTTATTGGGTTTTTATCGTTGAATGATTCAGGAACTAATACAGCCATTGCGTGAGGCAGGCTCATTCCTGACATGATAAAGAATTCGAATACATTATCAAGAGAAGCAGAGTCACTCATATCAGGTTGAATGATAGGAGAGATCTCCTTCACATCACCTAATATTTCAGAAGAGAGGACACTCTCTCTGGCTTTCATCCAGTTACGATTTCCACGGATAGTGTTGATCTCTCCGTTATGGCAGACGTAGCGGAATGGTTGAGCAAGTCGCCAAGAAGGGAATGTGTTGGTACTGAAGCGTGAGTGAACTAAAGCTAGTCCGCTGGTGAAATAATTATTGTTTAAGTCAGGGAAGTATCTACGTAATTGTCCGCTGGTAAGCATTCCTTTGTAGATGATATTCTGACTGCTAAGAGAACAGATGTAGAAATCTTTATCTGTGACACGATTTTCTATTTTTTTTCTAATCTTATACAATATTCTGTCGAGAGAAGGTACCATGTTATCAGGGATACCTGTGACGAATAGTTGTTTGATATCTGGCTCTACTTCACGAGCACCCACCCCGAGAACCTCGGGGTTAGTGGGTACCGTGCGTAGATGCATTAAAGTAAGTCCTTCTTTTTCTATTTCCTCAATAACAATGGAGAGAATGTCATTTTGTCTTTTGCTATCTTTTGGCAAGAAGATAAGACCTGTTCCGTAGTGACCTTTCTCAGGTACTGGAATACCTTGTAAAAGGATAAACTCATGAGGAATCTGTACGAGGATACCTGCTCCGTCACCTGTCTTATCACGAGTCTCAGCGCCTCGGTGCTCCATGTGTTCGAGCACTTTTAGAGCGTTATCAACCAACTCATGACTCTTCCCTCCGTGTATATTAACTACCATGCCTACACCGCAGGCATCGTGTTCGTAATCTGTGCTATATAAACCTTTCATAAATATTAACGAATGAATAAAAGTTCCCTGTATTTTGGTAATGGCCATGCTTCATCATCAACGATTGTCTCAAGCTTATCAACATGGTAACGTATAGCCTCAAGCAATGGAGCAACTGTATCGTGATAAGCAATTGCCTTTTCACGTTCGCTTTCAATCTTATTAGCGACCTTACGTGCTTCAACCATCTTCTCTACGTTTTCGATGATGAATGATTCATGCTCTGAAATCATCTCGATGATATAGAGGTTCTCTTTACTGATCTTATGAGCTTTGTCACCAGCGAAGATACCCATTACCTTGTGTACGTTGTCGATCAACATGCTTTGGTATTTGGTAACTACAGGGATGATGTGATTCAAACATAAATCACCGAATATACGGCTCTCTATCTGGATCTTCTTAGTGTATGTCTCCCACTTGATCTCGTTACGAGCTTCCAATTCTAAGTGAGTCATTACCTTTGTCTTCTCAAACATCTTTATGCTTGATTCTTTCAAGTAGTTGTCGAAGATAAGTGGAGCGCTAGTCTCGCAGTCTAATCCTCTCTTCTCAGCTTCTTTCTTCCACTCATCAGAGTAACCGTTTCCATTGAAGATGATAGGACGGATGTACTTAATATCTTCACGAACAATCTTCAAGATAGCTGTTTCTTTTGCTTCGCCACCTTTGATGAGGGCATCCACACGCTCTTTGAAGTCGATAAGCGCTTCAGCAACAGCTGAGTTGAGTGTTAACATTGCACTTGCACAGTTAGCTTCTGATCCTACGGCACGGAACTCAAATCTGTTACCTGTGAAAGCAAATGGAGATGTACGGTTACGATCTGTATTATCGATCAATAGTTCTGGAATAGATGGAAGATCTATCTTGAATGATTTCTTTCCAACAACAGTAAGAGCATCAACGTCAGCCTTCTCAACATGATCCAATAGATCTGTTACTGTTTTACCAAGGAAAGAAGAGATGATTGCTGGAGGTGCCTCGTTAGCTCCTAGTCTGTGAGCGTTGGTAGCCGACATGATAGAGCCTTTCAACAATCCATTGTGATTATAAACTGCCTTTAATGTCTCAACGATGAAGGTTACGAAACGTAAGTTATCAAGAGATGTCTTTCCAGGAGCATGCAATAAGATACCTGTATCAGTTGAAAGAGACCAGTTGTTATGTTTTCCTGAACCATTGATACCTTTGAATGGTTTCTCATGTAACAAGCATCTGAAACCATGTTTACGAGCCACACGTTTCATGATTGACATCATCAACATGTTGTGGTCAACAGCAAGGTTTGTCTCTTCGAAGATTGGTGCCAACTCAAACTGGTTAGGAGCAACCTCGTTGTGTCTTGTCTTACAAGGGATTCCTAATTCAAGAGCCTGGATCTCAATATCCTTCATGAACTCCTCTACACGAGCAGGGATGCTACCGAAATAATGGTCATCCATTTGTTGGTTCTTTGCAGAATCATGACCCATAAGCGTACGACCTGTCATTACCAAGTCAGGACGAGCTGCATAAAGTGATTCATCTACCAAGAAATACTCCTGTTCCCAACCTAGGTTACTAACAACCTTCTTTACTTCAGGGTTGAAATATTTTACAACAGCTGTAGCTGCTTTATCTACAGCGTAAAGAGCCTTCTTCAAAGGTACTTTATAGTCTAGAGCCTCACCTGTGTATGAGATGAAGATCGTAGGGATCATCAATGTATCACCAATAACAAATACTGGAGAAGTTGGGTCCCATGCAGTATATCCACGAGCTTCGAAAGTACTACGGATACCACCATTAGGGAATGAACTAGCATCAGGCTCTTGCTGAACAAGAAGTTTGCCTTCGAACTCTTCTACCATTCCACCTTTCCAATCGTGCTCTACGAATCCATCGTGTTTCTCGGCAGTGCCTTCGGTCAATGGCTGAAACCAGTGAGTGTAGTGAGTAACTCCTAATTCCATAGCCCATTTCTTCATTCCTTCGGCAACTTCATCGGCAATAACGCGATCGAGAGGAGCGCCATTATCGATTACATCGCACATTTTTTTGTACACCTTTGCAGGAAGGTACTTGAACATTTTCTGCTTGTTGAATACATATTTACCAAAGTATTCACTCGGACGCTCTTTAGGCGCTTCCACCATTACTGGGCGACGTTTAAATGCTTCGTCCACCACTTGAAGTCTAAGTTTTGCTGCCATAACAATTAGTTTTTAATGTTTGACTATATGTTGTTTATTCGTTTCTTGTTTAAATTAGAGAAGATCCTTTACTGCTTTTATTCTCTCTAATGCTTCGATGCAATCTTCTCGTTTGCCAAAAGCTGTGAATCGAAAATAACCTTCACCTGCGGCTCCAAATCCAACACCTGGGGTACCAACCACATTCGCTTGTGTGAGCAGTTTGTCAAAGAATGTCCATGAACTGCTTACCCCTTTCTGGGCTACTTCTGGTACCTTTATCCATATATAAGGAGCATTTACTCCACCATATACATCAAATCCCATAGAAGCGAATGTCTCTCTCATCAAGCGTGCATTCTCCATGTAATACTGGATTGTTTTCTGCACCTGCTTTTTACCTTCCTCAGAATAGATTGCCTCGGCGGCTCTCTGCTGAATGTAGGATGTACCATTGAACTTGGTGGTCTGTCTTCTCAACCACAGAGATCTTAATGTATCCAACTCTTTTGGTACAATGGTATATCCACATCTCACACCGGTGAAACCAGCTGTTTTGCTATAGGAATGAAATTCGATGGCACATTTTTTAGCTCCCTCTATCTCATAGATTGAATGAGGAATATCTTTCTCCTGAATATAAGCCTCATAAGCAGCATCGTATAAGATGATGGCCTGATTAGCTAAAGCGTAATCCACCCATTTCTTTAGCTGATCACGTGTAATCACTGTTCCCGTAGGGTTGTTAGGATAACAGAGATAAATGATATCTACGTGTTCTTTTGGCAAAGCGGCAACGAAGTTGTTCTCAGCATTGCATGGACTATAGATGATCTTTCTACCAGCCATCGTATTGCTATCCATATATACTGGATATACAGGGTCGGTTAGGCAAACGATGTTATCAGTAGAAAAAATATCACCAATATTACCCGTATCACTTTTGGCTCCATCATTGACAAAGACCTCATCTATATTGATATCAATACCCCGTTTGATAAAATCGTTTTCAGCAATTGCCTTTCGTAGGAAATCATATCCCTGTTCAGGTCCATATCCACGGAAAGTAGATTCCTTTGACAATTCATCTACGGCTTTGTGCATGGCTTCAATAACTGCAGGGGCTAATGGTTGAGTTACATCACCAATACCCAGACGAATGATCTTTTTATCAGGATTAGCCTCCTTGTAGGCATTTACCTTCTTTGCAATAGTTGAAAAGAGGTAAGATGACTCAAGTTTTAAAAAATTTTCGTTTATTGTAGCCATGATTTTTTTATTGATTAATTTTTACTACGCCTTCAAATACTGTTTCTGCCGGACCTGTCATATAGATATGATTGTCATTCTCATCCCATCGAATATGAAGTGTTCCGCCATCCATCTGAACATCACTCTCTCGACCACAACGACCAGTAAGGAATGCTGCTACAGCTGTTGCGCAAGCACCTGTTCCGCAAGCAAGTGTGATACCGCTACCTCTTTCCCATACCCTCATTCGGATGGTGTTCTCAGCTACCACCTGTGCATATTCGATGTTGCATTTGTTGGGGAAAGCACTGTGACATTCCAAAACAGAACCGTTCGCTGTGAGATCGATCTCCATTACGTTCTCTACAAACTGTACGAAGTGAGGATTGCCCATCGAAACAAATGTGCCATTGTGTTGATCAATTGTCAATGGTCTGTATTCTACTGGAGTCCCCATATCAACTGTTGCACTGTGAACGATACCGTTTTCATCATCGTGGAGTTGAATGGTTTTGATGCCAGACAACGTATCAAATGTAACGTTACTTTTATGGGTCAACTGATGGTCTCTGACAAACTTTCCACAGCAACGAACACCGTTTCCACACATCATTGCTTCACTTCCGTCATTGTTAAAGATTCTCATGGAGAAATCAGCAATATCACTTTTGCCGATTAAGATGAGACCGTCGCTTCCGATACCGAAATGTTGTTTACTGAGGTCCCTGCTAACAGCAGCGGGATCTTTTATTGGATATTGGGGAGTATATACATATATGTAATCATTTCCCGCACCATGCATTTTTGTAAACTTAATTTCTGTCATCTTAAATCCTTATTTTGTAACAAAATGTTATTTGATGAGGCAAAAATAAAACAATTTGTCAAAACAGCAAAATTTAGATTTACTTTTTTTCGTGTTTTTGTAATATTTCTTTTAAAAATGTTTCAGAAAGACTGTTTAAAGTGTCATTTTGAAAGTTATATGTATAAAAATGGCTCATTATGTATTTTATTGTGTCTCTAGAAGATAGATTGTTTCTATATATATTATTAGGTATAAAAGAATATTTTTTTACTATTTTTAGGAATAAATTAGAAACATTTTGTTTGTGTATATTTATATTTTCAGTAATTTTGCAATTGAATTTAGCATTTTACTAACAATATGGAAGCACTTAAGCACGAATGTGGAATTGCAATGATTCGATTGCTAAAACCACTTACATATTATGAACAGAAGTACGGAGATAATCATTATGCTCTTGGGAAGCTTTATCTAATGATGGAAAAGCAGCATAATCGAGGGCAGGAGGGTGCTGGTGTTGCATGTGTCAATCTTAATCAAGGTCCTGGACATGAATATATGTACAGGGAAAAAGCTGAGGGGAAAGATGCTATCACCAAGGTTTTCAGCTCCATATTTAAGCAAATGTCTGAGATTGATCAAGATGACCCATCTGCAGGACCCGCCTTCAACGGCGAACTGTACATGGGTCATCTTCGTTATTCTACAACAGGGAAAGGGGGATTGAAATATGTTCATCCATTCCTTCGCAGAAATAACTGGAAGGCTAAGAACCTATGTATCTGTGGTAACTTCAACATGACCAATATCGATGAGATATTTGAGTATCTGACGGCTGAAGGACAAAGTCCTCGTATCTACAGTGATTCTTACATTATGTTAGAATTGATGGGACACCGGCTTGACAGAGAGGTGGAACGTATATATCGGGAAGCTAAATCATTGGGATTGAATGGTCGTGAAGTGACGGATTACATTGATTCTCACGTAGATATGTGTAATGTGCTAAAGACTACCATGCCTCATTTTGATGGTGGCTATGTGATGTGTGGTATGACAGGTAGTGGCGAGATGTTTACCATGCGTGATCCTTGGGGCATACGTCCTGCTTTTTATTATGTGGACGATGAGATCTGTGCGATAGCAAGTGAACGTCCTGTCTTACAGACTACATTCGATTTGCAACATACGGATATTCAGGAACTGCTTCCTGGACAAGCGCTTACAATCAATAGAAATGGTTGTTTGAAGCTTGAACAGGTGATACCTGCTGCTAAGTTATCTGCATGTTCTTTTGAAAGAATCTATTTCAGTCGTGGAAATGATTTTGACATTCATCATGAACGCAAGATGCTCGGTTTCCAACTTCGTGATCAGATCTTAAAATCGATTGATGGGGATGTTGAAAATACGGTGTTCTCCTATATTCCTAACACGGCAGAAGTGGCCTATCATGGTATGATTGAAGGAATGCGCACCGTTTCGCCTACCGTAAGGGCAGAAAAGGTGGTGTGGAAGGATATAAAGTTGAGAACCTTTATCACAGAGGGAAGTTCCCGTAATGATTTAGCGGCTCATGTGTATGATATCACTTTCGGAACAGTGACGCCAGAGGTGGATAATCTGGTTGTGATTGATGATAGTATAGTAAGAGGTACAACTCTTCGTGAGAGTGTGATAAAAATATTGGGTCGATTGCATCCTAAAAAGATTGTGGTTGTCAGTTCGGCTCCACAGATCCGTTATCCGGATTACTATGGAATTGATATGAGTCGAATAGGGGAGTTTATCGCTTTCCAGGCTTGTATCGCATTGCTTAAAGATCGTTCTATGGGAGAGGTGATCGACAAGGCATACGAGGGATGTCTCCAACAGAAGGAGGAGGCTTTGAGGTCTCTCTACGAACCTTTCACTGCGGAGGAGCTGAATACCAAGATGGTTGAACTCTTAAGACCGGAAGGGGTTACTTGTCCGATTGAATTGGTGTTCCAATCGTTGGAAAACCTTCATAAGGCTATTCCGAATCATCCAGGAGACTGGTATTTCTCAGGCCATTATCCTACCGAAGGTGGTGTAAGGTTGGCTTGTAAGAGTTTCGTGGATTGGTACGAAAAGAATATCCGGAAATGAATGTAATATCTTGAAATCGTCAAAAAATAACTTATATGACACGTTATATCTTTGTTACAGGAGGGGTGGTTTCCTCGTTAGGTAAGGGCATAATATCTGCCAGCATTGGTAAGTTGTTACAATCTCGTGGATATACGATCACGATTCAAAAGTTTGACCCTTATATCAACATAGATCCAGGTACGCTTAATCCTTACGAACATGGAGAATGCTATGTGACAGTGGATGGAATGGAGACAGATCTTGATTTGGGTCATTATGAACGATTTACAGGCATTAGAACCACGCGTTCTAACTCTGTAACAACAGGACGAATCTATAAAACTGTGATAGATAAGGAACGTCGCGGTGACTATTTAGGTAAGACGATTCAGGTGGTTCCGCATGTTACGGACGAGATTAAACGGAGAATGCTTCGTGAAGAAGAGGTCGATTTCGTCATTACAGAGATAGGTGGAACGATTGGAGATATTGAATCAGCTCCTTTCTTGGAAGCCATTCGTCAGTTGAAGTGGGAGTTGGGAAACAGGGCTGTGAGCGTACACCTTACGTATGTTCCCTATCTGAAAGCTGCTGATGAGTTGAAGACCAAGCCTACTCAACATTCTGTGAAGGAGATGCAGGGGATGGGTATTCAACCAGATGTACTTGTGTTGCGTACGGAAAAACATTTATCCGACTCAGTTCGTCAGAAAGTAGCTTCATTCTGTAATGTTGATTTGGAATGTGTTGTTCAAAGTGAAGATATGCCAAGTATCTATGAGGTACCAGTTAGTATGCAACAGCAAGGATTGGATGCAGCTATTCTGCGAAAGTTTGGAATACCTGTAGGAGAAATGCCATCCATGACATCATGGCATCATTTCCTTGAATTGCAACGAAGTGCTAAGATAGAGGTACGTGTCGGATTGGTAGGTAAATATGACCTTCAGGATGCGTATAAGAGCATACGTGAGAGTTTGAACCTTGCAGGAATCTATAATCATGTCAAAGTAAAGATTGAATTTATTAATAGTGAGCAACTTACCAAGGAAAATGTTGAAGAGAAACTATCAACGGTTTCCGGTGTCTTAATTTGTCCTGGATTTGGGCAAAGAGGAATTGAAGGTAAAATTATAGCGGTAGAGTATGCTCGTAAGAAAAATATTCCTACTTTTGGAATTTGTTTGGGAATGCAGATGATGGTCATTGAATTTGCACGTAATGTCCTTGGTTATCAGGATGCTAACTCCCGAGAGATGGATGCTGAAACTCCTCATAATGTAATAGATATTATGGAGGAACAGAAAACGATAACGAATATGGGTGGTACTATGAGGCTGGGTGCATATGATTGTGTGTTGCGCAAAGGCAGTAAAGTAGCTGCTATTTATGATTCGTTACAGATTAGCGAACGTCATCGTCATAGATTTGAGTTTAACAATTATTATAAAAATGAATTTGAGAAGAATGGTATGCAATGTGTTGGATTAAATCCGGAGAGTGATCTTGTTGAGATTGTAGAGATTCCAGAGCATCGTTGGTTCATTGGAACGCAGTTTCATCCAGAGTACTCAAGTACTGTTCTTCATCCTCATCCATTGTTTATGAACTTCATAAAAGAGATTGCAAAATGAAGGCAATATTAAAACTAAGTGATGGTACCGAATTCCACGGTGAAAGTTTCGGTTACGAAGGTGCTGTGGCAGGCGAAGTGGTATTTAATACCGCAATGATGGGTTATCCGGAAAGTTTGACGGATCCATCCTACGCAGGACAAATTCTTGTTATGACTTTCCCGCTTGTGGGTAATTATGGTGTGCCAAGTGAATCAACAGAACAAAACGGTCTTTCTACCTTTATGGAGAGTGATAGAATACACGTTCGTGCACTTGTTGTGAGTGATTATTCTGTTCACTATAGTCACTGGAACGCTAAGGGATCGTTGGCTGAATGGTTGAAGAGAGAAAAGGTGGTAGGTATCACAGGAATAGATACTCGTGAGCTTACCAAACGTCTTCGTGAATATGGTAGCATGAGCGGTGTGATCATTACAGAAGGTCAGAAGGATATTCCGTTCGAAGATCCGAACTTGGTTAACCAAGTGGCTCTTGTTAGTACGAAGGAGGTTGAGCATTTCGGTAATGGTAGCAAGCGCGTCTGCTTGATCGATATGGGTGTGAAACAAAATATCATCCGTGAATTACTTAAGTTCGATGTCCAGATAACAGTGGTTCCTTGGGATTATGATTTTACATCGGAAGAGTACGACGGACTCTTTATCTCTAACGGACCTGGTGATCCTAATCTTTGTACGAAGACAGTGGAACATGTCCGTAAATTCATGCAGCAACAGAAGCCTATCTATGGAATCTGTATGGGTAATCAAATCCTTGCTCTTGCAGCGGGTGCTAAGGTTACAAAATTGAAATATGGTCATCGTGGTCATAACCAACCTGTTCGATTGCTTGTGAATGGTAAACTGACGAATCGTTGTTTTATCACCTCCCAGAATCATGGTTATGCCGTGGATAATGATTCTATTCCTGCTGATTGGGAGCCTCAGTTCATCAACATGAACGATGGATCCAATGAGGGTATTCGTCATAAGACTCAGCCTTGGTTCTCTGCTCAGTTCCATCCGGAAGCTGCCAGTGGACCTACTGATACAGAATTTATCTTCGGTCAGTTCTTTAAGGCAATGTGTGACCCTAAGTCTTTGATGACTGCCGATGCGCAAGAATCGTATGATACATTCGAGAAACCTAAGAAAGTGCTCTTGTTGGGTAGTGGTGCCTTGAAGATCGGTGAAGCGGGTGAGTTCGATTACTCAGGTTCACAGGCCTTGAAAGCCTTGAAAGAAGAGGGTATTCATACTATTCTGATCAATCCAAATATCGCAACAGTGCAAACCTCCGATGGCGTTGCTGATGAGGTTTATTTCCTTCCTGTTACACCTTATTTTGTTGAGCGTGTTATCGAAAAGGAACGTCCTGATGGCATCTTGCTTTCTTTCGGTGGACAGACTGCATTGAACTGCGGTGTTGAATTATATAAAAATGAAGTATTAAAGAAATACAATGTTCGTGTACTGGGTACTCCTGTACAGGCTATCATTGATACAGAAGACCGTGAGCTCTTTGTCAATAAATTGGATGAGATTAATGTGAAGACCATCAAATCTCAAGCCTGTGAAAATATTGAAGAGGCTCGTGTAGCTGCTGCAGAATTGGGTTATCCAGTAATCCTTCGTGCAGCGTATGCGTTAGGTGGTCTTGGCTCTGGTTTCTGTGATAACGAGGAAGAGTTGAATCGTTTGGCAGAAAAGGCTTTCTCATTCTCTCCACAGGTACTTGTTGAGAAATCATTGAAGGGTTGGAAAGAGATTGAGTATGAGGTGGTTCGTGACCGATTCGATAATTGTATCACGGTATGTAACATGGAGAATTTTGACCCTCTTGGTATTCATACAGGAGAGTCTATTGTTATTGCACCATCCCAGACACTTACCAACAGTGAGTATCATAAGTTACGTGCACTTGCCATCAAGATCATTCGCCACATTGGTATTGTGGGAGAGTGTAATGTTCAATATGCTTTTGATCCTGTAAGTGAGGATTATCGTGTGATCGAGGTGAATGCTCGTTTGTCTCGTTCTTCTGCTTTGGCAAGTAAAGCTACTGGTTATCCTTTGGCCTTCGTTGCTGCAAAATTAGGATTGGGCTATGGACTGTTTGATTTGAAGAACTCTGTCACAAAGACTACATCAGCCTTCTTTGAACCTGCATTGGATTACGTGGTTTGTAAGATTCCTCGTTGGGACTTAGGTAAGTTCCGTGGTGTGGATCGTGAGTTAGGTAGCTCCATGAAATCTGTGGGTGAAGTGATGGCGATCGGTCGTACCTTCGAAGAGGCGATTCAAAAGGGTCTGCGCATGATCGGACAAGGAATGCACGGATTTGTTGGAAACAAAGAGTTGGAGATAGCTGATATTGACGGATCATTACGCGCACCAACTGATAAACGAATATTCGTTATTGAGAAAGCCTTTGAGATAGGTTATACAGTAGCACAGATTCATGAACTTACAAAGATCGATTGCTGGTTCTTGGATAAGTTGATGAACATTCACTTGGTGAATAAAGAGTTGCAGAAGGTTGCTTCGTTGGAAGCTTTGTCTCCAGAGCTCTTGAAGCGTGCTAAGGTATATGGATTTACAGATTTCCAGATTGCTCGTGTATTAGGAATGGGTGCTCAGATGGATATTGACGATGCTTTATTGATCGTACGTGCTCATCGTAAGAAATTAGGCATATTACCATCTGTTAAACAGATAGATACGTTGGCAGCTGAATATCCAGCTCAGACAAATTATCTATATCTAACCTACTCAGCTGTTAAGAGCGATATTGTGTGTGAACAAGATAACCGGACAATCATGGTATTGGGTTCGGGTGCTTATCGTATCGGTTCTTCTGTTGAGTTCGACTGGTGTGGCGTTCAGGCTCTAAATAGTATCAGAAAAGAGGGCTTTAGAAGTGTCATGATTAACTACAATCCGGAAACTGTTTCTACGGATTATGATATGTGTGACCGTCTCTACTTTGATGAGTTGACCTTCGAACGTGTGATGGATATCATCGAGATGGAGTCTCCTCGTGGTGTGATTGTCAGCACGGGTGGTCAGATACCAAACAATCTTGCGATGAAACTGGATGCACAAAAAGTGCCTATCTTAGGAACGCAGGCTTGTTATATTGATAATGCAGAAGATAGAGATAAATTCTCGGCTATGCTTGACCGCATAGGCGTGGATCAGCCAGAGTGGAGTGCCTTGACTTCTATGGAAGATGTGAATGCTTTCATTGCTCGTGTAGGATTCCCTGTATTGGTTCGTCCATCGTACGTGCTCTCAGGTGCCGCTATGAATGTATGTAGTAACCAGGATGAGTTGGAACGCTTCTTAACCCTTGCGGCTAATGTCTCTAAGAAACATCCTGTGGTGATCTCTAAGTTCATGCAGAATACCAAGGAGGTGGAGATGGATGCAGTTGCTAAGGATGGAGAGATCCTTGCCTATGCAATTTCTGAGCATATCGAGTATGCGGGTGTCCACTCGGGTGATGCGACAATTCAGTTCCCTGCACAGAAATTATATGTTGAGACTGTTCGTCGTATTAAGAAGATCTCTGCTCAGATTGCGAAAGAATTACATATCTCAGGTCCTTTCAATATCCAATATCTAGCTCGTGAGAACGAGATCAAAGTAATCGAGTGTAATCTCCGTGCCAGCCGTTCTTTCCCATTTGTAAGTAAGATCCTTAAAGTGAACTTTATTGATTTGGCTACTCGTGTGATGTTAGGCTTACCAGTGGAGAAACTGAATAAATCATTCTTCGATTTTGATTATGTGGGTATTAAGGCATCTCAGTTCTCATTCAACAGATTGCAGAAAGCAGACCCTGTGTTGGGTGTCGATATGACCTCTACAGGTGAGGTAGGTTGCTTGGGCGATGATACCTCTTGTGCATTGTTGAAGAGTATGCTTTCTGTCGGTCATCGTGTTCCGAAGAAGACAGTTCTTCTTTCTACGGGACCTGCAAAAGATAAAGCATCCTTACTGGAATCTGCTCGTCTGCTTGTAGAACATGGATATGAGTTGTATGCTACTCCAGGAACAAGTCGTTTCTTAACGGATAATTCCATCCCTAATACGGAGGTCTTCTGGCCAAGCGATAAGCAGAAGACGCCTCAGGCATTGGATTTATTGCATCAGCATAAGATTGATATGGTGGTTAATATTCCTAAGGATTTGTCCACGGGTGAGTTGACGAACGGTTATATCATTCGTCGTGCTGCAGTGGATTTGAATATCACGTTGATCACCAATTCACGTTTGGCTTCAGCCTTCATCCGTGCATTCTGTACTACTAAATTGGATGAGTTGGCTATCAAGAGCTGGAGAGAATACCGATAGGTATTTAGATACTAATAATATGATTGTCCGCAAAGCTGTGATTCATGCTTTGCGGACATTTTTTTTAGGCTCTGCTATCTTTATGATAACTCACATGTTCTCCATAATAATGGGATGAATGATGAAAATAGGGGTTGACTGGTCATTCGCATGACAATCAACCCTGCTCAGGTAGAAACTGTAGATTTATTTGCGCTTTAATCTTGATATAACTGTGACGCTTGTAATAAGAGCTTATAGGGAATAGTAAATTTCAAATGTCTTCCTCCATTTTTTTCAAACAACTCGAAAAACAAATTATGTTTGTTCGGAATGGTGAATCGTTTAAAGAATAGAACGACTGATTGTTGTTGTTTGGCTTTGATAAGAGAATGGTTGGGTTGTGCGTATGTGAACAGCGGATTCTTCTCATCGGCTTGATATGATCTTTTCTTAGTTGTTTTCTTATTCACAATATAGCTTTTTATAAAATCCACTTCGTAATCAACTTTCGAGAGGTTCTCTATGTGAAGATGAAACATCATCACATCATCTTTTACGTATATGTTGTAGAGAGAGAAGGACATCTTTCCTTCAATGCTCCCATAGTTTCTTAACCCACATCCTTTTTGGATGATTCCTTCTCCGAGGGTCTGCATCTCAGGTTCGTTGATGGATATCGACGAAAAGATGGCTTCTGTGGGTTGTTCCGATTCAGACATTTGTATGTTTACCATGGATGGATATTCGTTGTACCGTATGATGAAGGGATATATTGTTTTATCCTGTGTGATGATGGTCAAGGATGTCTCTTCATAGTGTGTGAATCCGGCGGTGATGGATTTACATTTAATGATGTTATCGATCGATTCTGCACATTCAGCAATCACATTCGTGTGCCCGGAACTAATATCTATTACTTTTGAGGGAAAGATAATATGTGTTGTCTGGGTATGTGATAATTCGATATGATAGTTGTTAATCGGAATCATCTCCTTGTTCTTGATTTGATAGGCAATCACTTCTGGGTTTTGATGATAGTGCAAGTCGAAACTATGTACTAATCCATCAAAGGTGATAACCGTGATGCAAGTTTTTTCGAATATGGGCACGTTACTTTTTATGCGGAGAATAGAGGGTACGTTTGTTGATTCTACCATAATCTCGGAGGTTCCCATATCAGCATATTTCACATCGGAAGCGAATTGGAGGTAAACCCATTTCACATCCGATATTTGAAGTGGGACTCCTTTCACATTCACTATATGTGGAGAAGCCCAGCAGAATAAGGATAGTAACAGACCGATGGCCAATGTTATGATATGTTTATTCATTGATCTTTATGATTAAGTTATAGTTGGCGGTTAAGGTTACTTTTGTCTCCCGAACAATGTTCCCGAACGCATTTCTGGTTGCGTTGGTGATGGCGTGCGCACCTGTTAATGCGATGCCAGACAAACTATTGAGGTTGACCTCTGCATTTTTGATGGTTTCATCGGTTGTTTCCGATGTCACATCGTTTGCCAGATTTTCCGGGAAATAGATTCCAGCCTCACCATCTTGATCATATATCGTTCCTGAAAAAGTGTAAACATCACCGTTGTAAACAATCTTATTCACTTTTATGTTAACTCGGTTCTTGTTGAATGAGGCTGAACCATAGATGATGGTATTGGCAGGAATTGTGGTACCATCAATATAAAGAGGATCGAGAATCCTCAGTTTCACCTGAGAGGAGGTAGTCACATTTTTTTGCTCGTCATGAACCACAGCATGAATACAATTAGAAGCTTGTTTATGATTTTTTTTCATCATGGGTTTAAACCCGTTTCCTCCTTCCTCCTGTTTAACTGTTGTGGTGGGGCTTACCGAGACTTTTTGTTCCTCTATAGCTGATTTCTTTTGTGATTCCTCAACAGTTTCGTTTCCCAAATTGGAAAGATAGATCTCTCGAAGATGTTGACTTTTCCTTCTTTTCTCTTCTTCAATCATTTTATCTATATCGATTTCCTCTGTCTCCACTTTCTCTTTGGACTTAGAGGGGTGGGACTGACCATTCCCTCGTGAGCTGCTGGCTGTATAAGATGAGGATGGCGTGTGTGATACAATTTTATGCTTGAACTCTTGTAATGCATTCTTCGTTGTATCTGGCTTTTCAACGGGTGTTTCTTTAGAGGAAACCTCTTCCGCAAAGAAGTGGAAAGAGTTATGTTCAGCTTGAAGCTCTTTCTCTTTCTGTTCCTGATCCATTAGAGCGATGGCTTTATTGTAGGCATCTAAGCGGTTGTCGGCTACTTCTTCAGTGAAGATTTCAGGCAAAGGATCTACATGAGACTCTTTGACAATGCTTGTGTCGCGAGGGGTTTCTGTTCCTCCGCCAAGGATGAAGAATAATCCGTTCAACCCCAAGAATAGGAATAGTGCACAACCATGGATAATCCATATTTTGTTAGGCGTTTTTGCTTTCATATATCTGTTAGTTAAGTGAATCACGCTGATTTATCTTTGCAGCTTTCTGAATAGAATCTGAGAGCTGAATTACTGTATAGATTGAATCTTTCACGTCAGAAAAATCCTTTTCGATATTGATCATCTCATTCGTAAGATGATTCAACTCTTTTTGTAAAGTTGAATCGACCCATTCAGTATCCTGCTTCTTTTTAGTATTTCTGATTCGTAGAGCAGAAT
Organism: Paludibacteraceae bacterium; assembly: GCA_045113275.1. Lineage (GTDB taxonomy): Bacteria > Bacteroidota > Bacteroidia > Bacteroidales > Paludibacteraceae > UBA1181. The sequence continues at coordinate 9,391 of JBGUIU010000343.1, read as the reverse complement.
TTAATATTGTCAGAGACGATATAATAATACAGGCGATTAAGATGTATTTCTTTCGCTCATTTATCGGAATCTTAGACAGATAATCTTTAAGGATTTGAATGTATTTATTAATCATGTGTATATTGAATTTAGGAATGTGTTTATTGTCTTGGGAGGGTGTTGATTTCTTCCATGTCGGTAATATCCCAGTTCTCAATTATGAATCCGTGCGGATTATTATCGGAACGGGGACAGTTTATTAATCTACAGTGTGTATGTAACTTATAGAATGTGACGGAAGATGTTCTCATGGCAGAGGTGGTAGCATACGTATTGACATCATAGGGGTAACTATCCATGTTGATGCAGATGGAGTCGATTTTAATCTCATTGATGATACCTGCACCTACCAACTTCTGATAATAACCATTTTCTTGCCGTATCTTATAAAATTCCAATGCCGAGTTATCTGCCAAGAAAAGTGCTTGATTAACGTTGTGCTCAATGGCGGTCCCATCTGGAATGAGGGTGAAAAACAACTCATGGAATCGACGGACGTGCGATTTCGCTTCCGCTGGTTTATTGATATTGATATCTTGCGAGAGGGCTAACATCAGTGATTTCCCTTGATCAAGAACATATATCTTTTCTCGTTGTTGCTCAGCGAATACATACGATTTATACACGGCATAGCATGAGAGCAGTGTGGCAAAAAATGTTATTCCGATAAGATAGAACCGTGAAAGGGCAAAAGCTCCTTGAATATTACGTAAACTCTTTAACATGATCAGGCAAATTAGGATTGAGAAACGACAGTATTGTTATGCACTAGACCTGCTCCAGAGGTTATCCACTCTCTTATACGCTGTTTCCACGTATGGCGACGGAACAATTGAAGGATATTGGTCGTCAATGGATTGGGAGCTGTTCCGCTAATTAACTTGGATGCAGCGGCTGAGCCTGCCAGTGTGATACCTCCAGTTAGGCTTTCCATACCTGCCGCACTTACGATGTAACTGGCAATGGATGGGATCATCAAATAGAGTATGATGAAGGCTACCATGAAGATAATGTATGATATGGTGATGGTTGTCAGCAGGGAATCTACTTGAGATACATCTTTGTTTAACATCTTAATGGCTTGATTATAGATATCAATATGCTGTGCGTTTAAGGTGTTATGAAGCTGTGCGACGATAACATCCATAAGGTTAGCAATTGGAATGAATAGACATACGTTGATATACTTGCTCAACCAACTCTTCCAGTTGTCTTTAAATATAGGAAGGACGGAGAGCGCAAAAGCAAAAGGACCAAAGACAATCAGAACAATTCGGAAAGAGATACTGATGGCTCGTATTGTTAGTTTAACAGCGCCAAAGGCAATCCCCGCTATGTATTGCAAACCATATAGTAGTAAATCCATAACGTTCATGTATAGGTTGTCAAAGAAGCTACCGATAGAGTTGACAGAGAAGACACCTTTCCAAAAACCATCATCTGATTTAGCGGCTTTTTCGGCTGCAATGAACTCTTTTTTTACCTGATTCAGCCGATTTCTGTTTTCTGTCATCTCAGGACTCTCGGTATTTGCAATTGTGGCCGTATATTCGTTAATGGGATTGAATATATCATCGACCAATCCATATACCCATGAGAAGTTTAAGCAGATGATGCCAATGACAAATGGACGAAGTAAACTGTTGAAATCAATGGCTTTCCCTTTGGCCCATGTTTTCAATAATATATTTGCAAAATACCCTAAAGCAAAGAGCCCGCATAACAAAAAGCAGATCTCTGTGACACCTGATATCTGATTGACACACTTATCAAATAGCGTATTGATGAAATCATCCGAAAGAAAGGATGATAGATTAAAAGAATTGGTATTCATGGGGACAATTAGAATTTAATGAAAGAGAATAAGGCATTGTTTCGCTCTTCAGCCATGCTAGATGTAAACGCATTGTTGTAGATTCGTACAAGTTCTGCTTTGGTGAGTTGCATCTCGTTTTTGAGGTATCGAAGTTCCTGTTGACGTTCGAAATCGCTCATGGCGGCATCGTTCTTTTCAGTCTTATCTTGCACGACGGCACTAGCACGTTTCGCTATATTGCTCACGTTGGATGTACAGTTGACCAACTCGATGATGCACTGACTCTTTTCTGTATTTGTCAGCAGATCAGAATTCTTAATCTTCTCTCTCATATTCTTGCAAAGATTCATGATATCTTCACCAAGGACGATGATGTCAACTACCTCGTTGGCTGTCTTGATGTAGGTGGATACCTGTTCGACTCGTTGCTGGATCTTTTTACTCTCTTCGTATGCTTTCTGTGCGATCTGAATCTGTTGGATGAATTTATATTTTTGTTCAATCTGTTCGTTCATCTCCTCTGTCGCCAAAGAGAGTCTTTGAGCAAAGGAGGTTGGGTCTGTTACGACCATGGCACTTTGTGCGATTAATGTCCAATAGGCAGACATAAATAAAACGGATACTACTAATTTTTTCATTTCATATAATCTTTAATATAGGTTTTGATAGCTTGTTGTATAGAACCATTGTTCTGTGTTCGTAAGGATTGAATGCGACCTTTTTCTTCTTTATCGGTTGTGAATGTACAGTACTCTTCTTTACTGACTTCCACTCCATAAACAGCACAATAGCTTCGTAAGGATATAAAGACCTCTTTGTATTTGGATCTGTGTGTATAATCGAGACCATTGTTGACGGAGAATAATATATTCTGCTCTTTCTGAGAGAGTGACAGAATCTCTTGAATGGTCTGCGCCTTTTCTTTGAAATCCCGTAGATCTAATAGGATCTTGCAGTGTGATTGTGTAATCATAATATCTTTAATGAACTTATTCCCGACCAAGTCATCAGGCTCTTGTGTTACGATGGCAATCTCACCGAAGTGTTTCCTGGCTGTACGATATAGATATCCGATGAATGAGGCCATTCCTTCTTTGGCTATGGCTTGCCACGCTTCTTCAATGAGCATGAATTTCCGTTGGTCTGACGGTAACCGACGAATCTTATCCATGAAAGTGGCCATGATGATAAGTGTGACGATAGGGAAGAGTGTTTTATTATTCTTGATATTGTCTAATTCAAAAACAATGAATCGTTTGTTTAGTAGATTCATATCCCTATCAGAGTTAAGCAGGTGCTCAAACATTCCTCCATGTGAGAATGGTTTTAATACCTGTATCATGTCATCAACATCAAAGTTTTCTAACCGTATCTTCATCTGTTCCGTAACATATGGTTTAAAGTCCTTTATCAGATATTCGTAGAAAGTATTGAAACAGGGTTTGATGGAACGGTTCTCACAGATCTTATCTATGTAATTGTATATACATACCTTGATATGGATACTCTCACTGTTCGATATTGGATTGTCTCCTTTCCAAAGGGTTTTGATCAGGGTTAATAATTGCTCCTTCTTTTCTTCCGAATATTCATAATCCGGTTCATAGAACGGGTTAAAGGAGAGGGGTGCCGTATCTGTATAGGTGTAATAAACGCCATCTTTTCCATTGGTTTCTTCTTGAATCATCTGACATAATCCTTGATACGAATCACCTATGTCCACGAGTACGATGTGACACCCCTGTTCCCAATATTGACGAACTAGATTGTTTGTGAAGAATGATTTACCTGATCCTGATGGCCCTATGATCACTTTGTTTCGGTTGTCTATCCATCCTTTCTTTTTAGGATAATCATCTAAATCGATGCGGATGGGGATACCTGCTATTCGGTCTGTAAGATAAATTCCGAAGTGTTGATGACTCACCATATCCCTGTAGTTTGTATCAAAGTTCAGAAAACAACATCCCTGTTCGATAAACGTTAGGAATGACAGTTCACTTGGATATTGAGAAGCGGCTCCAGGAATGCCTCCCCAGAATATTTGAGGGACAATCTTCTCTATCTTCCCTTTTGTGCAGCAATTTATGCCAGACAATGCTGCTTCTGCGATCGAATTTTTGTTTAGTAACATCTCCCAGTTTCGATCCCAAATCAAGATATTGAATGCACATCGGACGGTCCTTTTTTGCTCATGGTATGCTTCATCAAGAAATTGCGTATTCATCTCAAGGTTTATAGCATTCTCTCTTGAGGCGGAGGAGAAGGCCTGCTGAAGCTTCCCTTTCTGCTGTATCCTTTTTAGATTCTCTTTGTTGTTGTCTAAAAAAAAGTATTGATTATAAATGTGCTCGAAAGGCATATTTAGAGACAGATTCGCTACAAAGCTTTGAGGCAAAAAGAAAGAGGGTGGGTTGGATAGCTTTTTGTTGTAAGAATAATTGGCAACTTCGGCTGGTACAACGTCCAAGTCGGCAATGGAAAAACAAGAGACATATTGATCCCCAATCATCAAACAGCCATCCTCAATGTGAAGATCTTTTAGAACCGTGCTATGATTAGTGTAATCTAGGGTCAGATATTTCTCTATCCAACCGAATGACTCTGGTGTCCCAAGAAGTTCATCTTCACCTAACGGACGGATAGAGATATCAGCGTCTTTTAGAATCTGTGTTAATCGTGCGATAGACTCTTTGAAATGATTCATCCTGTTCTCATCCAGTTGCTCATTGGGGATTAGCGTATTCCTACACAGAGCAGATGCAGTAGCCCGACACTCCATTCTATTTTTGCTGGATAGTGTGATATACAGGAACGCTTGATGCTTCAGATAAGCTCGTCCCTCAAAATGCTTTTGATAGGCAGAGGATAAAAACGAATGGCTGGAATCCTCAACCTGAGTCGTGGCAGACGAAAAGATATCCTGTTTATGAACAATCGTATAATCGGGCAGTTCTCTGATGGCAGAAACAAACGCTTTATGTAGTATATCATACTCGTCTGTCGATTGAGTATATACCTGCGGTAGTGTTATTTCAAAACAACACGTAATATCTGCAGTTTTGGAGATGAGAAATCCGTCCTCAAAACGCCAGAGAGGGAATACGTTCTCAATATTTTTTCTTTTTATATTGAAGTCCATGAGGTATGTATGTTGTTCTTATGAGATAGATGATTAATAGGAGGTTTGCGTTGTTTACTTGTTTTTCATGAGGGAACACACACGTTTGTTATTACGTATCAACTGATAGGTTCTCCATTGCGCTCTGGAATACGAAAGACCATTCTCTCCAAAACGGTGATTTAGGTAATATGCACCACCTACACTCGTTAATACACATAGAATAATTATTGCGATGGTTACCTCAAAGGGAAGGAGAAGTCCGAGTAGAAAGTAAAGTAATATAGATACGATGATTCCGCCTAGGGCAATAAAAACGTATGTGGTTCGTAATCCTTTAAACTCAAAAGACTTTCCAACCCCTTTGTTTATCCTATAATTCATGCATCTTAAGCAAAGAAGAAATTCTTAACCACCATCGAAACGACACATGCAACAATCAGTCCGGCTACCCATCCTCCTATCTTCTTGGCAGAGTCATTGTCTCCATTGAATAACTTATATGCGACGACAGCCCCTCCGACGAGTGCAAATAATCCGCATAATGACATAAATAAAGTGAGGGCAGGTGATACCATCTTGTCAAGTTGATCATTGGCTGATTTTAATGCGGCAGAGGCCTGCTTCTGTGCAAAAATCTCACTAACAGATAAAAACGTTAGTCCTGCAATAGATAAAATTTTTTTCATGATTCAATTTGTTTAAATTGTTTATTTATAAAGTTTAATGTTGATCTATAGGTAGAATTGATATGTGATGCCTATATGTCAGGATCCTTAACTGTCGAGGTCTTATGAAATCGCTTTCCTCTTATTTGATGGATTGATTGCTGCTTACCTTTCCGTTGAGTTAGATAATGGATACCAAGTAACGACAAATCTACTGCTAAACAGAAGATAAAACTGATAGACAGAAATGAACACCAACTGATAGAATTTAGTCCAAACATCTCGATATTTTTTTTCAATTTGCTGTTAAAAACAGCAACAAACATTACACAATAGTTATTTTGATTGCAAAAATACAATAATATTTACAATATGCAATAATTTTATAAGAAAAAATTGAATAATATTTATACTTGTGTTTTTTATTCCATCTATTCTTCGTTTAATCAACAATAACAGATTCTATTTTTTGGAACTTCTGAAGAGGAAATATAGATTTGTAATTAAATTAGATAGGTGAGCTCTATCAATTCATTTCATGGGATTTTTGAAACTATTTCGATATCCTTTTCATATTATAATTAACTCAAACGATGCATTGATAGGATTCACCAAATAATGGTTAGAATGGCAGATATATTACATTATTACATAGAGCAGGGAACTGGCGATCCATTGATTCTTCTTCATGGAAACGGAGAAGACCATACTTATTTTTCTCATCAGATTTCTGTGTTTGCTCAAACTTATCATGTGTATGCGGTAGATACCAGAGGACATGGGAAGACGCCGCGGGGAGATGCGCCATTCACCATCCGACAGTTTGCCGATGACTTATCGGTGTTTATGGATCGACTTCATATTGAGAAAGCTACTATCTTAGGCTTTTCGGATGGTGCCAATATTGCTATGCTATTTGCTCTTACGTATCCCTGCAGAGTGAATAAGCTTATATTAAATGGCGGTAATCTTGATACAGGAGGAATTAAACGAATGGTTCAGTTGCCGATAGAGCTGGGATATAGAGTGGCTCGTATTTTTGCTAATAAGAGTCCTGAAGCAAAAGCTCATGCTGAGATGTTAGGTCTGATGGTCAACGATCCAGCTATTGCGGTTGATGATTTAGAAAAAATAAATGTCCCTACGCTTGTTATCGCAGGGACAAATGATATGGTAAAAGAATCACATACGCGTCTTATTGCTAATCATATAAAAAATTCGAAGTTGAGCCTGATTCGTGGAGACCATTTTATTGCGAACAAAAAACCGACTGAGTTTAATGCTGCAGTATTAGCCTTCCTTAAAGCATAGATGGTTTGAAGCTCACGTCATCGTTTTGATTACATGTGTTGAGCACTTAGATGAGTGTCGTATGATCTCTATCTGTTATCTAGTCTTCCGAATACGCTTTGAAGAACATCACTTACACGAGCACTGGCATTGTGACGTATATCAGCTTCTTTTTCAGATACTTTAAGGAATAATCCATCAAGAGCTTTGTTGGTGACGTATTCAGATAGATCACCTTTCACTTCAGACAGATTTCGGATCTTTTCAAAATACTCATCTTTTAATACGCCTGTCATTCGAGCGATCTCCAAACCTGTCTTAACGGCACTGTTATCAAGCAGTTCTACCAACTTATTATTATAGGAAGCATATGTGTTCCATGCATCAGAAGGTGTCATGTTTGCTATCTTCACAGCACTTAAGGAAGTTGCTATAGAAGGGATAAATGCATTTTGGAGTTGTGACTGTGTATTATCTTTCAAGTAAGCGGTTGCTGCATTATCTTCTCCGAAGAGGATTTGCTCTGCATCGGCGATGGAGATATTGGTGATGGCATTGGTGAAGATGTCCACAGATTTTGGAGCAGCATTCTCAGCGGCACGGTTGAAGAGTGTGACGATAGTTTCCATGCTTGGGATTGATACGCCCGTTGCATTAAGAATAGAGTTGAAGGTGGCATTTTGTGAGATGCTCTGAACAGCATTGAAAGCGGTAAGAGCTTCTTCTGGTAGTCCGATGCGAACAGCAGCATCAGCAAGGAATCCATCTTTTTTACTAAGGTTAGTCGCTGCAGTTTCTATTCCTAATTTCAATGCCGCTTTAAGGCCAGAGGCAACATCTATCGATTTTCCATTACTTACGGATGATATGATTTCCTTTACGGAATCGTTCTTCAAAGCCTCTTGCGCAGCTGAGGAAAGAACAGAAATAACATTGTTTAATAAGCCCATAATTTATATTGTTTTTATTAATTGAATTTATGAGACGAATATATAAAATAATACTGAAATGATCTTCTATTTGTTCATCCATTCATCTACCCTACAAATATAGGATAAAAATTATTTGGTGGGTTCTAAAAATTCATTTTGATGTTTTTTAATTTGTTTTGATTTCATTTTTTTTATTTTTCCGTATATTTTAAATTTGTAGATGTAATTTTATGACCCCATCGTTATTATTCTTGTAACGTAATTTAATGAATTGATAGACATGACACATTGGTTTAAATATTCCATCTTGTTGCTTATCCCAATCGTTTTCGGGTGTGGCTCCAATTCCTCTGATAGCACACAGAATGATACGGAGAAGGAGGGGTCTCAAATCTCTGACGTGGGAGATACAAATGGAGATGACATTCAAGATTCTGTTGTGTTATGTGATTCGTTAGTAACGTCGAACAAAAAAGAGATGACTGCTAGTAAGATGAGTGTTATCGACAATGATACGATGTTGAAAATGGAAGCAGTAAATGAGAATGGTACTAGCGTAAAATTGTGCTTCATGAAAAAGGGATTGTCGCAAAAAGTTATTAACGCCATAAAACACGACTTTCTAAATCCAAATCTCCGAAAAAGGGAAAACAGATATAATTATTCTAACATATCAGATCGTGAATTGTCAGAAGATACAAGTCTTGAAGATGTCTTTTATAAGAACAAAGAATTATTGGGAAACATGAAATGGAAGGGTTTCGAAGAGGATGAGACCTACCGTATTATGCCTGTTTACGAGAATGACCATTTCGTTACCTATCTGTTTGAATACGAAAGTTTTGATTGTAGAGTTTGTTATTATACATATTTCATAACATACGACAAAAAGACAGGAAAGTCATTTAGTTGGGATATGATTCGTAAGAATGATGATTTCCGCAGTTTGTTGATGTCATATATATCGAAGGAGAAAGATATAGAGGAAGGAAGATTCAAATATTCTGAGTGTCCTCCTTATATTGGTCGTGATGACTCTTTATGTATATATTATCAGCGTTATGAGATTACAGATGATTGCTTCGAAGGATGTCCGGAAGCAATCATTCCGCTCAACGAAATAGAACCTTTTTTGACGAAGGAGGGCAAGAAGTTTTTGCGGAGATGAAAGAAGGGTAGATTTATTATAATGAAATTTAATAGATATGACACATTGGTATAAATATTTTATCTGGTTGCTTATCCCAATCGTTTTCGGATGTGGTTCCAATTCTTCTGATAACACACAGGATGATACGGAGTACGTAGGTTTTCAAATCTCTGACGTGGGAGATATAAATGGAGATGGTATACAAGATTCTGTTGTATTAGACAGGTTGGTCGTTACATATGCAGATACAACTGGTGCCGATTACAATCGAGATGATGATGGCAGAGTCGTTTTTTTATTTTCCCTTTATCTGGGTAAGGGAAACAATCAATATGAGCAGATAAAGGAGTGCAAAATACCCCTATTTTCAACAGA